>CALVWH010000051.1 GCA_944364705.1 uncultured Bacilli bacterium
GCTCATTATAAGCAAAAACATCCACCAAAATATATTCACATCCTAAAGACTTAAAATAATCTTCCATTTTCTTCATTAAGGCATTTCCAATTCCTTTACTTCGAACTTTTTTAGAAACAATGAGTTCTGTTATTCTTCCTTCTTTTGGACATATATAATCCAAAAAATCAAATGGTTGAAAAGAAACTAAAATTCCCATAATTAATCCAATTGCTTTATCATTTTCGATTGCCAAATAACATCTTCCATGATTATTTTTTACCTCTTCTAAATCTAGAACAGCCATTTTTTTTTTTTTTTCTGGATGTACTTGATCCAAATGATCTTGTTCGATGGATACAATATATTCTTCAAGTTCTACAAGCAAATCTTTTACGTCTTCTAAATATTTATCCGTATATTCTACAATATTCATAATATTTACTCCGATCATAAAAAATATAAAAAAATTCTTTTAAAACTGCCCCTATGTTCATAAAACATAATTTTTTAAAAATTTTATAAAACATTAGATTTTCTTTTACGAAACAAGAAGATTTTTTTCTTAACTTTTCCCTCTTAAACATATCCGTTAACACTTCTAATCCAGATCTATTTTCTTAATATTTTATGGTCGCAAGCCACCGATCATCATAAATGTTCCCATCAAACTCGATCATAACCCCACCAATCTGGAAGCAATTCTTCTAATTTTATCACTTCTTTTGTCTTTTCATCCTTTAAAATCTCAATATTTTTACTATTTTTATGAAGTTGCATTAAATATTCTCTACATGCTCCACAAGGAAAACCAACCTTACCTTTAAAGTCCACACAAACAAGCTTAAGAATTTCATTTTCCCCATTCGTTATCATATGAGCAATCGCATTTCTTTCGGCACACATTCCTAAAGACGAAGCCGTATCAATGCATACTCCAGTATAAATATGATGATTTTTCGTAAGAATTGCGGCACCTACAGAACCTGCACAAATCATACCAGAAACTTCTCTTGGATTTCTTACCTTTTTGGCTTTTTCTAACAACTCTTCCCAAACCGTACATTCCCTATACAAATACTCAATATGAATCGCATACACCCCATCTTCTTTTATTGCCTTTTCATAACCGTCTAATTTCTTTATCCTTTGAATCGCTTCTTCTTTATCATTGGTTGAGGATGTCGTATATTTTGTTCCTTCCAAAGTAAACAATTCTTCTAACGTATCATAATGATGAACTTCTTTTACCCTCGTATAAAAAGTTCCCAAGTTTTGACTATGAAAAGTTAACACATCATTTTCTTTTAACGTACGATAATCATGATCTGGATTTCCTTTATATGCTCTTATTTCCACACGTTTTTCATTCTTTTTGATCGCAAGAGCTGCCCGATCATTAATTTTTAATTCCATTTTTAAAATCTCCTTTACAATAAAAAAATTCTGTATCATACAGAATCCACGTTATCACACCATAGAAAAACTTATTGTTATCAAACAAAATCTTTCGAAGACGTGACGAATTCTATATGTTTTTTATTTCTTTGTACTTTTATCATATTCATCACGCTCCTTTCTTCTTAATATACTATAAATTAAATTCTTTTTTTTGTCAAATAATTTCCTTTAAATGATTGCAAATATATACAAAAATTGTTATCATAAACCAATAGGAAGTGATTGTATGATAAAAGAAATAAAAATCGAACTAACCGAAGAATGTCATCGTCAATGCATTCATTGTTCTAGCGATGCGAAAAAAAAGAATTTTTCACATTTACCTTTTTCAATCGTTCAAAAAATTATCGATGAAGCAAAAGAATTACACGTAGAAAAAATTGTTTTCACTGGAGGAGAAGCAACCTTATATCCACAAATAAAAGAAGCCGTTGCTTATGCAAAAGAAAATGGAATGGACGTTACCCTTTACTCCATGTGTGATCCGACCAAAAAAAACATAAACCTTTTAAAAGAATTAAAAACCATAGGTCTTAAAGAAATCATTTATTCCTTATCTTATCAATTAACAAGAGATCATGTCATCACCTTAGAAAAACTAAAAGACTTTTTTCAGCAAATTCTTAGCGTGGTTGATCTTCCTTTAGGATTTCACTACGTTATCACCAAAGAAACCTATCAAGACATCGATAAAATTGTAGATTTTTGTTTTTCCTTGGATCAAAAGAAAACAAAATCCCTTTCCTTTTTACGATTTGTTCCTCATGGACGTGGAGAAAAACATATGAAATTAGATCGTAAAGAACAATTAATGCTTCAAAAAAAGTTTCTCCAATTAAAACAACGCTATAAAGAAAAAATAAGACTTGGTAGCCCATGGAATTATCTTGGTATTGAATATACCCCTTGTACCGCAGCAACCAAAACTATGATCGTCGGTTTCGATGGAAACGTCTACCCTTGCGATGCCATGAAATATTTTGATTACTGTGGAATTGGAGGAAATATTTATCAAAACTCTTTAAAAGAAATTTATCAATCTTCTTATTTCAAAGCCATTCAAGAAGCTTTTGAAGTTTCCGAAGAATGTCAAGCATGTGTTCAATTTTCTATTTGCCATAGTGGATGCTTAGGACAAAAAATCATTGACTTTATGGAAGATCAACGCATGACCTTCACAAATTACCAAGAAAAAGCCACTCGAACCATGAACCACTTTCAAGATGAAAAAACAAAAAAACAAAATGGAGAAATGGGAATCATTGGAGAAATTGGAGAACTCATAGATTCTTTTAAAAAATATAAAACCCACGATTTAAACAAAGAAGCAAAACAAAAAATAATACAAAACCTTTCGATTGAAATTGGCGACATCTTATGGTATCTAGCAGCTTCCCTTTCCAGTTTTTATCATTTTTCTTTTGAAGATATCGGTCATTATCTTCAAAAAGAAACAACAACATCTACTTATTTTATCGATCAACATGCCATAAAACAAAGTATGAAACGAAAAGATCCAGATTGTCCTTATAGTCAAAAGAAACAAGAAATTCCTCTTTCCATCGTCGATCAAATAAAACAAGAACCTTATGATTTTGATCAAGAATGGAAAAACTTAGTAAACCATGCTTATCAAATTATAACCACAACAGAAAAAAATAAAGTTATTGAAGAATGTTCGAAACTTTTATTATCCTTAACCCAAATTGCTCATCACGAATTAAACACCACCATCGAAGAGATTGCCAAAAAAAATATCGAAAAATTAAATCATCGCTATCAATCTGGATTTGATTCACAAATTGCTTCTTCTAGAGTAGATTTACTTACCGATTACAAACAAAAAGAACCACAAAAAAAATACATTTACCAACCATAAATGTATTTTTTATTTACATGAAAACCCAAGAACTTCGATTTTTTCTTTGATCTTTTCAACATCGATTTCTTTTTTATAAGAAATCTTAACTTCACCTGTTTGATGATTTGCAACCACTTTTTTAACATTTTTTTCTTTTAAAAGAACATTCTCAATTCTTTTTTCACAACCTTCACAGTGCATTCCATTTACTAAAAGACAAAATTCTTTCATTTCTTTTTCTCCTTTCTCGTATTTTTATAAAGTGCAAGCAAAGCATTTATTAATTCAAATAAAGAAAGACATGCACCAACATACGCACGAACAATCATATTATAAAAAATAAGAAAAAAAGCATTTAAAAATCCACAAAAACGATAAACATTTAAATTGTTTTGCCATAATCCATAGGTAACGAAAACAGATCCGAAATAAGGAAGGAAAGAAAGAATTCCTTCATAATTCCACCATAAATTAAGAGAAATTAAACTTAAGAAAAAAAGAAGCCAAAACACCGGAACATTCTTACTTTTTTCATCATAAACAGAAAATACAATTCCTCGAATCACTGCAAGAAGACAAACCAAAGAAGTAAACATCGAACCTAAAAGTAAGTATTGAATCGCAAAACAAATATTAGCTAAAATTTGATAAAGAAGGGTTTTCTCTTTCTTTTTGGTATAAAAACTTTGTACCGAAAAAACAACCGAAATGATTCCAACGCCTTGTGCAAGATAAAATGACATAAGAACACCTCATCTTATTTTAACACAAAAAAAAGAAAGTCAGCAATATTTTTGAATGGTAATCCAAAAAGTATTTTGTTTTTGTTCGTAAGATAAAAGTTTATATTTTCCATATCTTCGAATAGAAAAAACATCACCTTCTTTTAAAAGAATACTTATTTTTAAAACCATTTCATCATTCAAAAAGACTTCTTTTTCTTCCATTTTATTTAATATTTGCTTTCGACTTTGTTTTAAAAGTTTTGCTAAAACTTGATCCATCCGTAAACTACTGGTTTTTACTAACATTTTTTCATATGTTCGTTTAAAATGTTCAATTTCTTGAAAACTTCTTTTTTGAATTTTAATTGGATAATTTCCTATAGAATTCCAATGGTTCATAAGGTAATCGACCATCGAATTTAAAACCAAAACATAATTTTTTTCTCCAATTAAAATATCTCCAAACATTAAATCACTAATTTGTAATCCATAAAGAGATCCTAAAATTTTAGGATGTGTTAAAGGATAATCACAAAGAATTTCTAATAACGTAACTTTTGGTTTTCTTCCAGAATATATAATTTTCTTTTCCATTTCTTCATACAAAGAGAAAAAACGATACGATATGTTTTGTTTATGAAGATAAGCTAACACTTCTTTTTGTTTCTTTCCGTCTAAAAAATACGTAAATTCTCCGTTTTCAAATCGTTCAATTGCGTGTTTATTTTGATATTTATTCGCCATATCTCTCTAAAAATTCTTGGTAAGGAATTTCTTTGTCTAAATAACGACCATCTTCTTCAAATTTAATAATTCGGTTGGCAACCGTTTCCATAAGTTCTTGATCAAAACTAGAAAATAAAATTGCTCCTTCAAACGCTTCCATTCCTTTATTTAAAGCTGTAATGGATTCGATATCTAAATGATTGGTTGGTTCATCAAAAATAAGGACATTTCCTTTTTCTTGCATCATTTTAGCCAAATAAACTCTTACTTTTTCTCCACCCGATAAGACTGGAAGTTTTTTTAAAGATTCTTCTCCACTAAATAACATTCTTCCTAAAAAGCCTCTAACATAAGCATCTTCTTTTTTCTCAGAATATTGTCTTAAAAATTCTACTAAGTTTTTATCTTCTTTAAAATAAGCATCGTGATTTTTTGGAAAATAAGAGAACTTTACCGTAGATCCTACTTTGATTTCTCCACTTTGAAGAGGAATTTCTCCCATAATTGCTTTAAATAAAGCAGTTTTTGCTAATTCATTATTTCCAACAAAAGCAATTTTATCTGTATTTTTTACCGTTAAATTAAAGTTTTTTAAAACTTCTTTTCCTTCATAAGTTAAGGTAACGTTTTCTAGTTTTAAAACTTCTTTTCCAAGTCTTGTTCCCATTTCAAAATGAATATATGGATATTTTCTTGAAGATGGTTTAATTTCATCTAAAGTAATTTTTTCTAATAATTTTTTTCTTGAAGTTGCTTGTTTTGATTTGGATGCATTCGCAGAAAATCTTTGAATAAAAGATTTTAATTCTTCCATTTTTTCTTCTTTTCTTTTATTGGATTCTTTCATTTGTTTTAAAAGCAACTGACTTGATTAATAAAAAAAATCATAGTTTCCAACAAACAACGTAATTTTTTCATAATCGATATCAACCATATACGTACATACGGTATTTAAAAAATGACGATCATGGGATACCACAAGTACGGTATGTTTAAAATTCACTAAAAAATCTTCTAACCAAAGTTTACTTTTTAAATCTAGTCCATTGGTAGGCTCATCCAAAAGTAAAATATCGGGATCTCCAAAAAGAGCTCTTGCTAATAAAATTTTAACTTTATCGGCATCTTTTTGTTCTTTCATTTTTTGGTCATAAACTTCATTGGAAATTCCTAATCCAGATAATAAAATACTCGCATTCGCTTCGGCTTCCCAACCATTTTTTTTAAGAAATAAATCTTCTAAATAACCAACCCGAATTCCATCTTTTTCTGAAAAATCTTCTTTGGCATATAAAGCATCTTTTTCTTTCATGATGCTATATAATTCATCATCTCCACCAATAACGGTTTCTAATACCGTTAAATCATCGTATTCATAATGGTTTTGTTTTAAAGTAGAAATTCTTTCTCCTTTTGTTAAAATCACTTCTCCACTCGTAGATTCAATTTCACCAGATAAAATTTTTAAAAACGTAGATTTCCCTGCTCCATTTGCACCAATAATTCCGTAACAGTTTTCTCCTTCAAATTTTATATTTACATGTTCAAAAAGAACTCTTTTTCCATAACGTAATCCAATATTTTGAGCTAGTAACATAAAACGCCTCCTTTTCGCTTTCCCTATCATATCATATTTAGCCAAAGAAAAAAAGAGAAAAAAAACAAATCCGAAGATTTGTTAAATCCAAACAGCAAATACGATTCCAGCCATACTTAAGATTGCTCCAACAACCCAAAACATTTTTACAATGTCTCTTTCTTCCCATCCTAATTTTTCAAAATGATGATGAAGTGGGGCCATTAGAAATACTTTTTTTCCAAAATATCTTCCAGCTACCATTTGTAAAATACAAGATAACGTTTCGATAATAAATACTCCAGCAATAACAATAAACGTAAGTTCATGACTGGTTACAATCGCAATGGCTGCTAAAGTAGCACCTAAACTAAGGGATCCGGTATCTCCCATGATAACTCTAGCAGGAGAAGTATTGAAAACTAAGAATCCTAATAAAGATCCTACTAAAATAAAACAGAAAATCGCAATATCTTGATATCCTACTAACCAACTGGTTCCACAAGAAATTAAAGCAAACGCTAAGTAAGCTAAAACGGATAATCCTCCAGCAAGTCCGTCAAGTCCATCGGTAATATTAACGGCATTGGAACTTGCAACCAATAAGAATAAAATAAAGAATGGATAAAAAATACCTAAATCGATTTTAATATTTAATGTGTGAATATCAATTCCTGGGTTATTTCCACTTTTTATATAAAGCCAAAAGAAAATAAGCGCAATCACAATTTGACCAAATAATTTTTGAAATTCTGTTAATCCTACGTTATTGTGTCTTTTAATAATTAAGTAATCATCTAAGAATCCTAAAAAGGCATAAGAAACAAAAACGAATAACACAATCATTAAATGGGATGAATATTCAATTTTATGAGTCAGTAACAAAAAAAGAATCGAAAGGACCGTTGGAATAATAAAAATAAGTCCTCCCATGGTTGGTACTCCATCTTTCTTTTTATGTTTTTTGGCTAAAAAAATACTAACCTTTTGACGAGCATTTAATTTTTTTAGTACAGGGATAAAGAAAAGACCGAAAAGTACAGAAAAAATAAAACTAAACATCAAACATAAAACGGCTTTTGTTAAAATTAACATAAAACTCCTCCTTCAAGTTTTTAAGCAATACTAGTATATCATATTTTTTCTAATTTGCTATATTTTTTGATGAGATGAAATAATTTTTAACACTTCTTCTTTATCATTATGTTTGATTTTTTTATTTTCAATTACAATAAATTCTTCATGACCTTTTCCTAAAATTAAAAGCGTATCTTTTTCTTTTAACCAAGAAATTCCTTTGGCAATGGCTTTTTTTCGGTCCAAACAAATTTCATAATTTTTTTTCGTAATTCCATCTACCATATCACTGACAATTTGTGTTGGACTTTCAAAATGTGGATCGTCATTGGTAACAATTACTTTATCCGATAAATTGGTAACTAAATTCATCATAATCGGTCTTTTTTTACGATCCCGTTCTCCAGTACAGCCAAAAATGGTATAAATTTTTCCTAAAGAAAATTCTTTCACGGTTTTTAAAATTTTTTCAATCGCATCTGGTGTATGGGCATAATCGATAATAATTTGATTATCTTTATAAGAAATTACTTCCATACGTCCAGATGGAGAATTCAAATCTTTCACGTGTTTTAAAAGTTCAAAAAAAGGAAAACCATATTGATTTACAAAAATCATCGCAACGAGTAAATTATAAATGTTATAAGAACCAATAAGATTGGTTTCTACTGGATACATAGAACCTTTATATTCTACTTTAAATTTTGTTTTTTCGGCAGATAATTGATATTCTTTTATTTGGTAATCACTAGGTTTAAATCCATAAGTGATGTTATGATTTTTCGAAAGTAAATAATAATCTTTATATTTGTCATCTTCATTTACGATCGCAAGTCCATCTTTTTTTATTTTTTTAAACAGTAATTGTTTTGCTAAAGCATAATTTCCCATTGTTTTGTGAAAATTTAAATGATCTTGTGTTAAATTTGTGAAAGCAGCCATATCAAATTTCAATTTTCCAAAACGATTTCCTGACAATGCTTGACTACTTACTTCTAGCAAAACAACTTTACAACCATGTTCATAAGCAGTTAATAAAAGTTCATAAAGGTCACAAACATCCACACTCGTATTTGGTAAACTTTGTTCTTTTTTTTCTAAATAAAAACCAATCGTTCCAATATAGGCTGATGGAACTTGCAATTTACGAAACAACTGATATGCAAGATATGCAGTCGTTGTTTTTCCATTCGTCCCAGTAATTCCAATAATTTTCATATTTTCTAACGTTTCGGCATAATGTTCATCTAAATATTCATTGATATATTCTCTCGTATCTGGAACAACAACGGTTTCTACCGAATAACTTCCATGTTCTACAACAACTTTGGAAGCACCGTTTTCAATCGCTTTTTGAACATAAGCATGTCCATCATGTTCTTCACATCGTAAAGCGACAAAAGTATCTCCAGGTTTTATTTTTCTTGAATCTGTTTTTATATTCATGGTACCACAACTTTCTGTCTTTATTTTACAATAAAAAAAACAGAAAAACAAGCTTACTCTTCTGTTTCTATCTTTTCACAATGTAAAGTTTTTTTCGTTCCATTGCATACATACTTTTTAATTACCACGTTTTGAAGTTCAATTCCATATTCCGTATCATCAATAATTTTAAAACTTCCACTTGTTGCTTTTGTTCCAATGGTATAATCATTTAGAACACTAATATCATATACTTTTCCCTCTTGACTTTGACCAAGTGTACTATAAAGTTCATTGGTATAATATGCTCTAGCATTTTCTAAAACTTTAACTGCTGTATCACGAGCTACTCCTTCACTAGCACTATCAAAAAAATTTGTAATATCATCAATTACTTTTTGATAAGGGAAAAATTTATAAATCGCAAACCCTACACCAGCAAGGATAAGAATTGTTAAAATTGGTCCGATAAAATTTATCCTTCTCTTTTCAATATCAGAATCACTTAAAATGGATGGTGTATTATAATTGCTTCTCGATCCTGTTTTGTAAGTTGCAACCACTTTTTGTTCTAAATTATCAGAGCTAACGCGAAGCTTTTCTCCACATCGAATGCAATAATCTGAAGTATCTGGAATATTCGCACCACATTTTGGACAAAGCATACCTATCATCCTCTCTTATTTTATCATAACACATTTTACGAAAATTAACACCCATTTTCTTAAGATTTTGTAAATTTCTGTAAATTAAGAAAAATCTACTTTTCTCGCATTTTGTTTTATTATATAATAAAATAATAGAAAGAAGGAATCTTATGACAAAAAGAAAAGTAAAGAAAAAACCATTTATTATTCTTTTTATTTTTCTATTGCTTGTTGGAGGTGGTATTTTTGGTTATTTCAAATATCAAGAATATATTAATAGTACCCCTTATAAACTATCCAAATTAGGATATAATGAACAAGAACAAAAATATTTAATAGAAAATAGTAAAGATATCAACAAAATTTTAGAAATGGAATACAATCCAGATATTTTAAAATTTATGAAAGAAAAATATTATCTTGATAAAAATTTGGATGCTTACCTTTCTTATCGAAAAGATCACTTAGATTTATCAATTACAAACATTGTATCAATTATCAATACTGGTCGCGATAAAGAATATTATGAAAATACAAAACAAACCGATGTTTCGAAAAAAGAACAAATGCTGGTCAATAAATATTATTATTTACCAAAAGATTACGCTCCAGAAAATGTTGTTCCAATCAGTGCCCAATATGCTTATGCAAATAATTCGTTAGGACAAGAAGTTCTAGATATTTATGAACAAATGTGGAAAGATGCAAAAGACGATGGCGTTACTTTAATCGTTACTTCAGCTTACCGAGATTATGAATCTCAAGAAAGTACTTATGATAGTAACGAAAGAAAAGAAGGAAAAGAATATGCCGATGCTTATGTAGCACGTCCAGGATTTAGCGAACATCAAACGGGTCTTGCTTTAGATATTATTGGTTATGGAACCAACCGTGATACGTTTGAAGCATCCGATTCCTTTAAATGGCTTAGTGAAAATGCTCATCTTTATGGATTTATTTTAAGATATCCAAAAGACAAAGAAGATATTACTGGCTTTGCTTATGAACCTTGGCATTATCGTTATGTAGGAAAAGAAGTCGCAAAACAAATCAAAGAAGAAAATATTTCATTGGAAGAATATTACGCATACTATATTGAAGGAAATCAAAATAAATGAAAAAATTAATCATTATTTTCTCTTCTATAGCTTTTTTCCTTATTATCTTTTTTGTTTTCTTATATTTTACTTCAACCTCTTTTTTACTTCGCAATACTTCTCTTTCCAAAACAGAAAAAGAAAATTTAACAGAGCATTTTAATAAAAAAGAAATTTCTTATCTTCTAGAAGAAGATTGTACTTCGCTTATTTTAAAAATTGATCAAAACAAAGAATTCGAAAAACAAAATTTAGAAAAATATTGTACCTATTATAAACAAAATAAAGAAGTTACCGAAGAAGTGATCTATCTTGTAAAACATAACTTAACGAACCTTCCTTATGATGAAAATATGAAAGCATTTATAGAAGATGAACATGCAAAACCAGAAAATTTAAAAAGATATTTAGAGTTTAAAAAACAAGATGCAGGTACCACAGAGGAGATTGTAACCTTAGTTAACCATAATTACGATGCCTTTTCCAATAAAAACGATACCATGCGACGTTTACATCTAGAACCATATTTCTTATTAAATAATATCGATCGATATCAAACCTATCTTAACAACCATCCAGAAACTTCCACTTCTATGGTCGTATCTTTAGTAAATGTTGGAATGGATGGTACTCCATATACCAATATACAAAAAGCAAATTTAGAAGATGGAAATCTTATTTTAGTCAATAAATTTCATAAACTAAGGGAAAACGATGTTCCTACCTTATCTGCAGTAACCGATCAATATAGTACCCAAACCATTTCTTTAACAAAAGAAGCAAAAAGTGCTTTAACTAGAATGATTGATGCAGCAAACAAAGAAAATCTTTCTTTAAAAGCAAAAGTTGGATATTATAACTATGCGACCCAAAGTTATACTTATCAAGATACAGTTCGCCTTCATGGAGAAGCATATGCCGACCAACACGAACCAAGACCTGGTCATAACGAACATCAAACCGGTTTAGCCATTGATTTTGTAAATAGTAAAAACAATGATGTCAATCGTTTAAAAGATAGTGAAGAAGGAAAATGGCTAATGGAAAACGCTCATTTTTATGGATTTATTTTAAGATATCCAGAAGGAAAAGAAGCGATTACCGGATTTGCTTACAATCCTTATCATTATCGATATGTAGGAATCGAAGAAGCAACTATTATGAAAAAAGAAAATTTAACTCTAGAAGAATATTTAGCCTTCTATAAATCAAAATAATGCTTACCTTATGGTAAGTTTTTTTTATATAATAGGAAAGTCATAAAATATTATGTTTTGTGAACAAATGTTCGCAATATATTTACAAAGATAGTTTTCAATGTTATACTTGGTATATCAGAAAGAGAGGGGATCCTATGCACATCTTAAAAGGTTATATATTTAGACTTTATCCAAACAAAGACCAAGAAGAAATTATAAA
>CALVWH010000052.1 GCA_944364705.1 uncultured Bacilli bacterium
AAAAAAAAAATACATAAAAAAAAAGAAAATTATGAAATGAAAAAAAAAAAAAAAAATTATGAAACAAAACAAAAAAAAGAGATAAAAAGAAATAAAAAAAGAAAAATATGGAAAATCATTTTATTAATCTTTTTACTTTTATTTATTCTTGCCTGTATCGCAGCTGGAATTTTCCTTGTTAGTGTCATCAAAGATGCTCCAAAATTCAATCCTGATAATTTATATACAAAGGAATCTTCCATTGTTTATACCAAAAACGGTGAAGTTATGGCCAAACTAGGTGCAGAAAACCGAGAAATCATCACGTATGATCAAATGTCAGAATCTTTAATCAATGCGATTATTGCTACCGAAGATTCTAGATTCTTTCAACATAATGGATTTGATTTACCAAGATTTTTAGTTGCTTCGGTAAAACAAGTTTTGGGAAGACCAAATGCTGGTGGTGCATCAACCCTTACGATGCAAGTATCAAAAAATTTCTTCACCAGTACCGAAAGTGAAGGTTTTGAAGGGATCAAACGAAAATTTACCGATATTTATATGTCTATTTTCCAAATTGAAAAAAATTATAGCAAAGAAGAGATTTTAGAATTCTATGCCAATTCAAATTATCTTGGTGGTGGTGCTTACGGAGTAGAACAAGCTTCTTTAAACTATTTTGGAAAACATGCAAGTGAACTAAATGTTGCCGAAGCAGCTTTAATTGCGGGATTGTTCCAAGCTCCTTACACTTACGATCCATATCGTAACCCAGAAAAAGCAGAAACTAGACGAAAAACCGTTTTATATCTTATGGAAAGACATGGATATATTTCAGAAGAAGAAAAGAAAGCAGCAGAAAAATTAACCGTAGAGCATTTATTAAAACCTTCGGCAGGAACTGACAATACAAAATATTTAGCTTTCTTAGATACCGTTGTTGCAGAAGTAATTGAAGACACAAAGACAAAAGAAAATCCAGATGGAGATAACCCATACGAAGTTCCAATGGAAATTTATACTACTATGGATCCTGCAAAACAAGACTATATCAACGATGTTATGGACGGAAAAACCTTTAATTGGGAAAACGATAAAGTTCAAGCCGGAATCATTGCTTTAGATAATGAAAGTGGTGCAATTGTAGCAGTTGGTGCCGGAAGAAATCGAACGGGTCTAAACTCTTTCAATGCTGCAACACAAACCAAAAAACAAATTGGATCAACGGCAAAACCACTTTACGATTATGGACCTGGAATTGAATATGAAAACTGGTCTACTTATCAACCATTTATCGATGAACCTTATACCTATAGTGATGGAACATCGATCGGAAACTGGGATGGTGGATATAAAGGATTCCAAACCCTTAGACAAGCGCTTGTTGACTCTAGAAATATTCCAGCTTTAAAAGCGTTCCAACAAAATAAAAATAGTAATATTAAAAAATTTGTTACAAGCTTAGGTCTTTCTCCAGAAAATCCACTTCATGAAGCACATGCCATTGGAGGATATACCGGAGAATCTCCACTTACCCTATCCGCAGCGTATGCAGCTTTTGCTCGAGGTGGATATTACGTCGAACCTTACTCTTATACGAAAATTGTTTATCGTGATACAAACAAAACCGTAGAAAAACCAATCAAGAAAACCAAAGTTATGAGCGATGCTACCGCATATATGATTACCGATGTCCTTATTGATACCGCTCCACATACCCTTGGTAGTAACCGTTATATCAATGGAGTTACTTATGCAGCAAAAACAGGAACAACAAACTTTGATACCGCAACAAAAGAAGCAAACAGCTTACCATCTTCTGCCATTAACGATCTATGGGTTGTTGGGTATGATCCACAATATTCCATTGCCGTTTGGTATGGTTATAAATCTTTAAAAGATGGCTATACCATTTATGGTAGTAGACAACATGCACGTTTATTCCAAAAAGTAGCTTCTGGATTTTTCACTAGTGGAAAAACTTGGACAAAACCAGATAGTGTAAGCGAAGTACAAATTGAATATGGATCAAATCCTCCTGCGTTAGCAAGTGAAAATACTCCACAAGATAAAATTGTAACCGAACTTTTCAAAGTTGGAACCGAACCAACAAAAGTTTCAACCAATTATTTAAAATTATCGGATCCAACTGGATTAAAAGCAACCGTTAATAACAATAAAGTTACTTTAACTTGGAATAAGGTAGAACCACCAAGTTATTTAGATACTAGTTCTTATGGAACTTTAGGTTATAATGTTTACCGAAAGGAAAATAATGAATTAAAATTATTAAAATTTGTAACAGGAACAACGTATACGGATACCGTTTCTGCAAATACGGAATCAGTCACTTATGTTGTAAAAGCTGCTTTTGAAAAAGAAGCAAACTTTACTAGTACAGGTGCTACTTTAAATGTAACAATAAAAGAAAAAGAGACAGAAATCTCAATTACCTTTGAAGACGGAACAACCGTCATGGATAAACAAGAAACAGTTTCTTTAACAAATCTTTCTACTTTAACGGTTCCAAATATCGTCGTCAAAGAAGACGGAAAAACGATCTTCACTGGAAACAAAAGCAATTCTACCGTAACGATTACGCCAAGTATTCCAGATACTAGTACTTGTTTCCAAACCGAAGCAACTTGCCCAATTATCATTACTTATAAAGTTACTTACAACGGAACAACAAAAAGTTTAGGACGACGAGTCACAGTAACAGAAACGTAAAAGAAAAACCCTCACAGGTTTTTCTTTTTTTCGATACAATATTCTTTTAACTTACAATTTTGACAACTTGGACTTTGAGCTTTGCAATAATATCTTCCAAATAAAACCAATTGATGATGTAATCTTGCTAGTTTTTCTTTTGGAAATTTTTTAGTTAATTTTTTTTCAATTGTTAAAACATCATCCGTAGCTTTTGCTAATTTCAATCTCTTTGATACCCTACTTACATGAGTATCTACTGCAATACATGGTTCAGAAAATAGATTTGCTAAAACAACATTGGTTGTTTTTCTTCCCACTCCTGGTAAACTTTCTAAATACGTTCGATCGTTTGGAACTTTTCCATTTTGATCTTTCCATAAAGAAAACGTAATTTCTTTAATGTTTTGAGCCTTTTTATTAAAAGTACCAATCGGTTTTATAATTTCTTTGATGTCTTCGATATTCGCATCTTTTAAAGCTTCTATACTAGGGTATTTTTGAAATAAAATTTCGGTTACCATATTTACTCTTTTATCAGTTGTTTGTGCCGAAAGCATGACCGCAAGCAATAATTCATAATCTTTTTCATAATGAAGTTCACATTTTGGATTTGGAAAAAGTTCATCCAAATAGTTGATAATCTCTTCGATCATTCGTTTAACCAATCATAATCAAAAATTTGCTCTTGGTTTGCTTTTCGCTCATTAAATTCTTTGTTATTTCGTTCTACATCTTGTTTTGTTTGAATTCCTTTTTTTCGCCATTCGAACAAAATTTTATCAATATAATTTAACCGAAATACTCCATTATATACAGCTTCTTTAAGGGCTAATAAAATTATATCTTCAGAAAAATTATCTTCCATCCATCCTTTGATAATTTCATATTCAATTGGAGACAATGGTCTTCCAAATTCTTTTTCAAACGTATCAAAAATTGTAATTTTTACTTCTTTTTTCTCTTCTTTTCCTAAATAGATAAAAGCCAATTTTTCATAAAGCCCATTTAACATAATATGTTCTTCACAAACATTTTCCTGTTTTAAAACTTCAATTTTTAGAAATCCTTTGGAAGACAATTTATCCACAACGTCTAAAATTTCTGCCATCGTCCATCCTAATTTTTTTTCAATTTCTTTTGGATTAAATAAAGTCGAATGGTTTAATAGATAGATTAAAAAAACCAATTCTTTTTCTGTTAAATTTAACTTTTTATAATTATAAAATAAAGATCCATCAATCGTTAATCCTTTTTCTTTTAGTATTTCAATAATTTTATCCATAGAATCCCCTTGCCTCTATCATATGATTGGAAATGTTTATTACCTCATAAGTATCTTCAAAAAATTTAATATATAAAATTTCATTCTGTTTTATTTCGTAGGTATCGATTTGTTTTTGATGAAAACTTTCTTTAAAAGATGCAGAAACAAGATTTCCATAAATGGCCATTTGAATATGCTGATATTCCCCTTCTTTTTGAAAGTAAACATATTGACATTCTTTTGGAATCTTATTGTTTCGATAAATACAAAAGTTATTTTTTTTCACAGGAAGGATAACATCTCCATCTTGAACTTTCAATATTATATCACCAAATGTCTTGTTTTTGAAAGAAAAATAAGGTTGAAAGGAAAAAAATCCTATTTTTTTTAATTTTTTAAAAACAGGAACGGGAATTTCTTTATGATTCGAAAGAAGAACTGTTTGATCTTTGGTAAGAAAAAGTACATAAGGTTGGTTTTCCATTTCAAAAGTCAAAATACCAAATTCGTCTTTTTTTAATTGGATGTTGTCTAAATTGGTATTTTCATGAAATTTAAATACGAATAAAAAAAAGAAAATAGAAGTCCAAAAACAAAAATCAAAATTCTTTTCATACAACGCTCCTATTTCAATGTATGCGTCTTTTGAATGTCTTTGAACCTTTTCTTTTCTTTTTTTGAAAAAGGATAATATTCGTAATCTAGTTGTGCCCAAAATAAAGTAATATCTTCTACTTCTTGATATTCTTTGGGTAAATGAAAGTATTTTTCTAGATTCCACTGATAAAGAATGGAAATTCCATGAGCATAGAAAATTTTTTCTAGTTCTTGTTTCTTTCGATAAAAAGATATTTTATCAAATAAAAATTTATTTTTGGTTATAGCTTCTTGTATTTCTGGTGAAAGATTGAAATGATAAACCGCTTGAAAACGAAGAGCTCGTAACATACGAAGAGGATCTTCTTGAAAAGAAATTTCTGCTGGTTTTATGGTTTTTAATTGTTTTTCTTTTAAATCTTGGATTCCTCCATAAAAATCATAGATTTTGTTTTTATTATCGAAATAAAGAGCATTGATGGTAAAGTCTCTTCTTTGACTATCTTCCTGGATGGTTGAACAAGGAAAAATTTGATCTGGATGCCGATAATCACTATACGCTGCTTCTTTTCGGTATGGTGTAATTTCAAAATGATAACCAGAATAGGAAAATGTCAAACACCAACCATTTTCTTTATACTCCATTTCTTTAAAAATATCTTTTAAAATATCGATGGATGCATTGGTTGTGACATCCACATCATAACTTTTTTTGTTTAAAAGAAGATCTCGTACATAGCCACCAACAAGATAATATTCAAATCCTGCTTGTGTGATTTTTTCTAAAATGGGAAACATATAAGAAAAAAAAGACTTTCGTCTTTTAGTTTAATGCATCTTTTAATTTTGAACCAGCTTTAATTGTAACAGCGGTACAAGCAGCGATTTTTAAAGTTTCTCCAGTTTTTGGATTTCTTCCTTCTCTTGCAGCTCTTTCTTTTGCAGCAAAAGTTGCGAATCCAGTTAGAGTTACTTTTCCATCTTCTTTTAATCCTTTTACAATTCCATTTTGCATTGCTTCTAAAGCTTTTGAAGCATCTGCTTTTGTTAATCCAGTTTCTTCTGCAATGTAGTTTACTAAATCACTTTTTGTCATTTTGTTACCTCCCTAAGTACTATATAAGCATTTCTATTTTGCTTACATTTAAAGAATATCATTTTTCTAAAGGAAAAGCAAGTAATTTCTTTGCTTTTTTTACTTTTTTCCAGATTTTTTATTGTTTGTAATTATAATTTCGGTAAGGATACTTGGAAACAAGAAATTAAAGGCAGAGATTGGCCCAGATAATTTACTAAGTTTTATAATTCCACCATTAATAATAAACTCTGGTTTTTCTCCTTTTCCTGGGTACCATCCTCTTGTATTTTTGGGAAAAAGTTTTTTATTTGGACTGATCACACCAAAATGCCAATTGGTATGCGTAAATGGATAGAAAAGAAGTCCATCATGATTATGACCACATAAAACAAGATCGCAGTTTTTTAATTTTTTTTGTTTTCCTAAAAGAAAGTTTGGAGAATGTAAAAGAAGTACATGATATTTCTCATCTTCTGGAAATTTTATCGTATTTAAAATTTCTTTACTTACTTCTTCTTTATAAGCGTTTTCGGGATGATATTTTCTTTCTTCTACTTCGTATCCATAAAAACAAACATCTTGAAAGGAAAGCATTTCATTTCGTAAACAATAAACGCCAGAAATTTGTTTTAATTTTTTTAAATATTCTTGGTATTCTTTTCCGTATGCCCACTTTTCTAATAAATCATGATTCCCTAAAATAAGAATACAAGGAGCAAACGTTGTTAAATTGTTTAAAAAAAAAAAAAAAG
>CALVWH010000053.1 GCA_944364705.1 uncultured Bacilli bacterium
TTACTTCAATTTTTACTTGTCTTATTCGTATCATAACGTCCAATATCCTTTCCAGCAAGAAGGCCACTTAGCCATGCAAACGATAAATTATAGCCACCACAATCTCCATCAACATCTAAAAGTTCTCCAGTAAAGTAAAGACCTTGGACAAGTTTTGATTCAAGCGAAGGAATCTTTACTTCCGATAACGGTACTCCCCCACTACAAACTTGAGATTGTTCATAAGATTTGGTGTCTTTAACATCAAAAGAGAAAGAAAAAAGCATAGAAATCAACGTTTCTTTTTGAGTATCGGATAAATTTTCCCATAACAAATCTTTTGAAATGGGTGCTAATTTACAAAATAAAAAGATCAATTTATAGTTTAAAAATCCTTCAAATAGTTGTTCAATTGTTCTTCCTTTTAATTTTTTTGAACGATCTTCCATCCAAGAAAATGCCTCTTTCAAAGAAGAAATCCAAGGCATAAAATTAATTTCGATTCTCTCTTTTTTTCCATCCTTTAACCCTTTTGCTACATATCCACTTAAATTAAACACACAAATTCCACTAATTCCATAATTGGTAAGCTGAATTTCTCCAAATTCTTCCGCAATCTTTTTTTCATTTTCAAATAAAGTTAGTTTTACATCACTACGAATGCCATTCCATAAAGAAAAATAACGTTCTTCTCCAACCAATGGTACTAAGGATGGTAAAACTGGAACGATCGAATGACCAAACGATTTCGCAAACGTATATCCATCACCTGTAGATCCCGTTTTCGGATAGGCTTTCGATCCGGTTGCCAAAACAACGATGTCTGCTTGGTATTGATGAGTTTCTGTAAAAATTTCAAATGTTTGTTTTTTTCTTATTTCTCTAACCTTTTCTTCGGTTAGAATTCGAACTCCTTGTTTTTCTGCTTCAACCAATAAAGCCTCTCTTATACTTGTTGCCTGATTGGAATATGGATAGTAATAACCATTTTTAATTTTTGGAACAATTCCAATTTCTTCAAAAAAAGATAAAACTTCTTTTAAGGTTTCTTCTTTTATTAATTGAGACAAAAACTCCTTCTTTTGTGAATGAAAATGAGAAATAGACAAATCCTCATTAAAATAGTTACATCTTCCATTTCCGGTTAACAATAATTTTTTTCCAAACCGATCATTTGCTTCTAAGATCGTAACCTTTTTCCCTGCTCTAGCAGCAAAAATAGCCGCAACGATTCCAGAGGCTCCTCCACCAATGATAAAAACTTCCATACATCAATCTCCTTTTAAACAGATAAACGCTATATTTCTTCCATTTTCTATCGGATCGCCACGATAAGAATGCATCCAATCTTTGTTACATTTGGTACAAATCGAAGAAAGACAAATATGTTCTTTTTGTAATCCCAAAGAAAGCATTTCTTTATAATTGATTCCCATGGTATCGATAAAATACTTTTGTTTTCCATCTTTCTTATTTCCAAGTTTTATGTTTTCCATAACTTTTAGATTTTCAAACGTTTCTACAAACAAATCTTTTACATCTTCATCCACTTCAAAACAACACGATAAAATACTAGGTCCGATCATCGCTTTGATATCTTTTGTGTTGATCCATACACTTCTTGCATCATAAGGATTGCTTTTCGAAGAATCTTCTTGATCGTTCCTTTCCACCCAGAATGAATATTTCCAATAACTTTATGAACTGGATCGTAAAGGAAAATTGCTTGACAGTCGGCATAAGATGTAACTAATGCGACCTTGGGAATGTTTGTTAGTAATCCATCGACCGAAAGAAAAGGATCTTTTTTATTTTCTTCGGTTACCATTTTAATTACATCCGTATGTTCTTGTTTTGGTTTTACAATCTCACAAGGACAGGATAGATCTTTTGTCAATGTTTGATAAAATTTTTCTTTTGTTTCTTCTTGGATCAAACTAGAAAAATTATAAGGTTTTAAGGTAAATGCATGAATAACATGGGAATCAAAAGCATCATATTGGATCCAATGATTTTTCTTATCCATAATTTCTTTCTTCATCAAATTTTCTCCTTTCTTATCTATCCTATGGCATGAACTAATGGATCCTATATTCCATTTAAATGTTTCCAATCTTAGATGTATCCAGTATATCATTAGAACATCGTTTTGTAAATAATTTACAAACAAATGTTCATTAAAACATTTCATAAAAAATTAAAGGAAAACAACAAGTTAATTTTTCTTCATAATACTAAGAGTCTGAGTAAAGACATCGTCACAAATCATCGTTTCCATATGAAATCTTTTTTCATTTTTCACAATTTTTTTTACAAGCGAAAGTCCATATCCATGTCCCTTTCCCTTGGTACTATATCCAGGTTTCCCTAAAAAGTTAAGATGAATGGTATCCTCAAACGTATTGGCAATTTGAAAATTTAGTTTTTGATCATCATAATAAATATAAATATTTATATTTTTATTGTTTGTTTTTTCAGTTGCTTCGATCGCATTATCGAAAAAAACACCAAGAATTCTTGCTAAATTATGTTCAAACTCTTTACTTTCTTTCTTTGTTTTTCGAATCATTGGATCAACTTCGAAATGAGTAACAATTTCATGTTCTTGACAAAATTTTAATTTTGCATAAAATAATCCTCTTAAAAAAACATACGGAATTTTTTCCACTTCTTTGACAAGTTCAAAAGAAATCGATTCCTGTTCCTGCAAAAGTTGATTAATAAACGCTAAAGCTTGTTTATCTTTAGAAATCATTCCTCGTAAAGATAACAAGAAATTTTTATTTTCATGTTGTTCGATTCGAAAATCCTCCATATATTTTTCGCATAATTTTGTATATTCTTCCATTTGATGGTAAGCATCCTTTAATTGTTCATTTTTTTCACGTTCTTTAAAAAAGATAAAAACAAAAACAAAAAAGAAAATCCAAAAAATAGGAAGTAACCAATTTTGAAATTCGGTAAAAAAGAAAACAGAAAAAAGGAAGAGAGAAAATATAATAAAGAAATCGATATTTTTTTTATTTTGTAAAAGTTTCCAAAAAGATAAGAACGGTTTCGTATGAATAAGAAGATAAGAAAAAAGTAAGGAAAGATAACCAAGGTAAGGAACTTTTAAGAAAAATAACACACAAATAATTTCTAGAAAACACATAACCAAATTACTAACAAGGAAAGCGAATAAAAATTTTTTTGTATCGTTTGGCAAAAATAATAGATATAAAAGACAAAAGAAATAAAAAAGACGAATGGGTGTTGGTAAATAAATTCCCATAAAAGAAAGCAAAGTAAAAAGGAAAACTTTAAAGAATGGTTTTCTTGTATTCAATAAAAAAGATTCATGAAAAACAAAAGTTAAAAAAGTAGCAAACGTAAGAAGTATGGTTTCCATCAAAAAGCCCTCCTATTTTATTTTCTTTTTATTAAAATAACGTTTCATCAACGATCGAAAAAAGAACATTGTCAATTTATTCATCGGTTTTTGGTATTTTTTTTGACCACTCCATCTTTTAATATCGGAAGATGGAACGAGAAACCAATTTTCTAATTCTTCGGACGGAATATGAAAAATTTCTACCATATCGACAATGAATTGTTTTCCTCCGTCTTCTAATTTTCTTTTTTTCTTTGGATTGCGAAAATAGATGGTTTGATTTTCTTTTACTTGAAAGGAATAGTCTCCCGTTGGCCAAAAAGTTGTTTTTCTTTTATCACAATAAAAAGCAATCTGATCGATTTCGACTTTTTCTATATGAAATTGGTGCAAATAATCTTGTAAACTCTGATATAAGTTTTTTACTACATCCATATTTTTTCTACAGAAAAAAAGATAAGGATCCGTATGACAAGCACTATACATTTTACCATCTATCGTAAAAACAATAATCTTCGCATGTTTATTTTGTTTTTTTATTTTTCGAACAATCCACCCAAAGGAGTCTTGGATCGATGAAAAATCTAAGAAAAAAAGATCGTAAGAAAGATTACAAGTGTTTTCTATCGTTTTTTTAAAGGTTTGGAAATTATATATTTTTTGATCAAAAAAAGATGATTTGGAAAACAAGAACAAACATATAAGATTTGTTTTTGAAGTACATAATCTTCGGTTACAATAATTCCAGAATACATAATTTCACCTCTATTTTTATTAGTATATCATACTTGAAGAAACAAAAAAACTAAGAATTTGGAAAAGAAATAAATTCTTAGTTTTTTCTTTCTTTTAAGATTTCGAAAACAACTTCTTTATCCTTGAAAGGATATTTTTTTCCTTGAATTTCTTGATAAGTTTCGTTTCCTTTTCCTAAGATTAATAAAATATCTTCTTGATTTAATTTCGAAATTCCTTCCCGAATGGCTTCTTTTCGATCATAAATTACTTTATAATTTTGTTTTGTTACTTCCAGAAGCATTTCTTCGATAATTTTTTTTGGATCTTCGTCTCTGGGATTATCGTTTGTAAAAAAAACAAAATCGCTATGTTCGGAAGCTATTTTTCCCATCATTTTTCGTTTGGTAATTTCTTGATTTCCACCACATCCAAGAATCGTATACAGTTTGTTTTTCTTTTGTTTTTCTACGGTTTCCAAAACTTTTTGAACTGCTCCTGGTTTATGGGCATAATCGATAAAAATAAGATTGGTTTGATTGATAATTGCTTCCATTCTACCGGGCGGTGTTTTTAGATTTGTGGTAAATTCAATTAGATTGCCCATTGGAAAGTGAAGAGCATCTAAAATTAGAAGGCTCATCAAATAATTATAAGCATTATAATCTCCAAAAAAAGGAAGGGTAACGTCATAGATTTTTTCTTTATAGGAAAAGGTAAGCAAACTTCCTTCGATTTCGGTTTTATAATCGATTATTTTCGCATTTTTTCCATGTTTTCCAAAGAAAATATTTTGATTTCCTTCTTTTATAAAATGGGAAGCATAAAAGTCGTCCTCATTAATTACGGCAATTTTATCGTTTCGTAAATAGGTAAATAGTTTTTGTTTTTCTTTGACATAGTTTTCCATGGTTTTATGATAATCCATATGTTCTCTGGAAAGGTTTGTAAATCCTACTGCATCAAATTTTAATTGATAAATTCGGTCAAAGGCTAATGCATGACTACTAACTTCCATGACAACATATTCACATCCTGCTTTTTTCGCTTCGATGCATAAAGCATACATTTCATCAACGGTTGGAGTGGTATTGGCTAAATCTTTTATTTTTTCGTCAATATAAAATCCTAAGGTACCAATATAAGCAACTTTTTTTTGAAATTGTTTTAAAAATTGATATAGGAAATAACAAGTAGTTGTCTTTCCACTTGTTCCAGTAATTCCAATCAGTTTTAAATCTTTTATTTGTGGATAATAGGTTTGATAACAATATTCTTTTAAATATTTTTGTGTATCTGGTACGATGATTGTTTTTACGGAATAGTTTCCATGTTCACAGATGACTGTTTTTGCACCTTTTTGGATGGCATCTTCAATATATTGATGCCCATCATGACAAGGCATTTTTAAGGCAATAAAGGTATCGCCTTCTTTTATTTTTCTTGAATCACTAATTAGCATAGGATCACCACTTTTCATTTTATTATATGAAAATAAAAAAAAATGGTTTCCCATTATAAAAATAGTTCATCTGGTTTTTTCCCAAAATAGTTTGCGATTTTAATTGCCATATCATAATAAAGTCTTTTTTTCTTTTTTTCAATTTGGGAATAATAAGAAGAGGTAACGTTTAAATATTCTCCCATTTCTTTTAAGGTTATTTTTTTTGCTTTTCTTAACCGAACTAGTTTATCTGTTGAATACATTTTATCACCTAAACACATTATACAATGTTATGGACTATTTGTCTATAAAATTCATTTCTTTTCTGTGAGACAATAATATAAACGAGGTGAAGAAAATGACCAATAGCAAAAAAGACGATATTTACAATATTATTGGTAAGAATATCAAAAAATATCGAAAGCGTGAAGGAATAACGCAAAGAAAATTGGCTGAAAATTTATTGCTTAGTGATAGTTTTATTGCCAAGTTAGAATCGGTCACGCCTCAAACGATATCAATTGATACTTTGTTACTAATAGCAAACGAATTAAATGAACCAATTGTTAGTTTTTTTGATGAATCTGTCATGGAGGAAAGTCAAAAAAAAGACAAATAATACATTACTTGTCTTAAAAGCTTTTAAAGCTTTTTTTATTTGTTTCGATTTTCTACTTTTTTTCGTTCTTGAGTATTTAGAATCTTTTTTCTTAAACGGAAAGATGTTGGGGTAACTTCGACTAGTTCATCAGAATTAATATATTCTAATGTTTGTTCTAGGCTCATTTTTCTAGCACTTTTTAACACAACGGTATGGTCTTTGCTTGAACTTCTAGTATTGGTTAGATTTTTTCCTTTTACCACATTGACTGCTAAATCGTTTTCATGGGTATGTTCTCCAACAATCATTCCTTCATATACTTCGGTTCCTGGTTCTATAAACATAACCCCACGGTCTTCCAGTCCTCCTAAAGCATAAGCGGTTGCTTTTCCGTTTTCCATAGAAACTAAAACACCTAAGGCTCTTTCTCCAACAGAGTTTCCAGCAAGTGGACGATATTCTTTATAGGTATCATTTAAAATTCCATATCCTTTGGTTAACGTCATAAATTCGGTATTAAATCCGATAAGTCCTCGAGATGGAATCGTATAAAGAAGTTTTACTTGATCGTTATGATGGGACATATTTTCCATAGTCCCTTCTCTTTTTCCTAAAGCTTCGATTACGCTTCCTACATATTCTTCTGGAAGATCAATTTGTAAATCTTCGAATGGTTCGCATAAAACACCATCGATTTCTTTTTGAATAACTTTTGGTTTTGATACTTCTAATTCGAATCCTTCTCGTCTCATGTTTTCGATTAAAATAGATAAGTGTAATTCTCCACGACCAGATACTAAAAATGCTTCATTATCGGTGGTTTCTACTTTTAAGGAAACGTCTTTTTCGGTTTCTTTTCGAAGACGTTCTTCAATTTTACGAGCGGTTAAAATTTTTCCTTCTTTTCCTACAAAAGGACTAGAGTTTGGACCAAAGGTCATTTGTAAGGTTGGTTCATCAATATGAAGTAAAGGAAGTGCTTCTTCTTTTCCAATGTTACAAATGGTTTCTCCAACTTCAATGTCTGGAAGTCCTGCTACTGCGACAATATCTCCAGCACTTGCTTCTTTAATTTCTAAACGTTTTAATCCTAAAAATCCAAATAATTTTGCGATTCGGAACGTTTTGATGCTTCCGTCTCTACGAACACAAGAAACCATTTCTCCTGTTTGCATTTTTCCTCTTTTTACTCTTCCAATTCCGATTCTTCCAACAAAATCATTGTAATCTAATAAAGCTGGTTGAAATTGTAAAGAACCTTCGGTTTCTACTTGTGGACTTGGAATGTATTTCATGATCGCATCAAATATGTAATCCATCGTTGGTTCTTGTTTTTCTGGATCTGGATCAAGGCTTGAAGTTCCTGCTAACGCAGATGTATAGATGACTGGAAATTCTAATTGAGATTCTTCTGCTCCAAGTTCAATGAATAAATCTAAAACTTCGTCTACAACTTCTAAAGGTCTTGCTGCTGGTTTATCAATTTTATTGACAACAACAATTGGAGTTACTCCTGCTTCTAATGCTTTTTTTAAAACAAAACGAGTTTGTGGCATGGTTCCTTCGTAAGCATCGACAACAAGTAAGACCCCATCAACCATGTTCATGATTCTTTCTACTTCTCCACCAAAATCGGCGTGTCCTGGAGTGTCTAGAATGTTGATGCGAGCATCTTTATAATTAATGGCCGTTGTTTTGGCTAAAATGGTAATTCCACGTTCTCTTTCTAGGGCATTGGAATCCATGGCACGTTCTTCTACTTCTTCGTTTTCTCGAAACGTTCCGGACATTTTTAATAATTTATCGACTAATGTTGTTTTTCCATGGTCAACATGAGCGATAATGGCTACATTTCTTATTTCTTTCATTTTCTCCACTTCTCTTTCGCATAGGTATTATAGCACATTCCTTAAATTATTGTAAAGTTTTTTCCTTTTGAAAAAAATTAACTTTTTTAAATTTTTTTTCTTTTTTTTTAATTTCTGTGATATGATTATAATGGAGATGGTTCTATGAGTTTTTTTATTTTATTGATTATCATTATTGTTATTATTTCAGTTTCTACAAACAAAAATAAAGATTCCAAAACAACAAATGTTCCAAAAGATAATTTTTACCGGCCAATTCGTCCGACACCAAAGCCTCCAGAGCCTAGAAAACCAAAGGAAATTCCAGAAAAAGATCCTTGTGATATGATTGGTTATAAGCGCTGTCCAAACTGTTTGAATACGGTTTCTAAAAAATCTCAGGAATGTTTTATGTGTGGTTATGTTTTTGATGATCTACAAAAAAAATAAAGAGAAGGTTCTTTATTTTTTTTTCCAATTTCGGTATTCTTTTTGGATTTTTTTGTATTGTTTTTTGTTTTCGGTTATCCATTTTTTATAGCTTCTTGAAGTTCTTTGATAGATAAAGTAGTCAAAGGTATTTTGGGTTTTCATATTGATGGTAATGATGGCATCATAAATATGATCATTTAAATCTTTATAAATACATAAGATTCGATTATGATCTTCTTTGATTACTTCGTCTTCTTCTAAAAGGAAAAACATTTTAACTGGTATTTCTTTTCTTTGTTCGGTTGCGATATCAAACGTTGTAAATAATTTTTGATTTTTACTTTTGATATTTTTTTGTGTTCCGATAATTTCTTTTCCAGTAAGTAAATTATAAAACCGAATATCAGAAGCAACACCATATCCGATGTTTTTTAAGCCTAAAGCGACAAAAAACGTATGTTCAGGATCTTCTTCAAAGATATGGCTTTTACAAATTTCTTTATGTTGTTCTAGATAATTTCTTCCAAAAAACGTAAGAAAATAATATTCCATATGGAATTCTTTTAATGGATCAATTTGATCAACCACTAAATAAGGTTTATGACTTTCTTTATTTTCGTTTTCTACCCTACGATTTACGGTATATAAGCCAATAAAAATAGAAATTAGAATCGAAAGTGATGGCAGTAAAATATCTAAAATCATAACGTAATCCATGGGATTTCTCCTTTCTTTAATTCATATAGGTTTTTAATAAATAATCCATGGTAATTTTGATGTCTGGAAATACCGAAATATTTTCTAAATCGTTTCTTGAAAACCAACCAATTGCAAGAGATTCTTTTTCATCGAAAATTAAGGATTGTTCTTTTAAAGGAACCGCTACATAAACAATATCAATATGTAAATCTCCTTGTTTGTTTCGATTTTTTTGGATTGCTAGTGGACGAATAAAATCGTCTTCTCTCGGAAAATGTTCTCCCAAAAGTTCTATTTTTAAACCAGTTTCTTCATATACTTCGCGAATAGCTGCTTCTTCTGGTGTTTCTTCGCTTTCAATATGACCTCCTGGTTGTACCCAACGATTAAATTTTTTATGTTTTACAAGCAATATTTTTTTCTTTGGAATATCCATGACAAATACTGAGGCACAAAAGTGTCGCATATTACACCCCCTTATCTTAGTATGATTATATCATAATTTCTTTTATTTTTTATGTCTTTCCTTTTTTTCTTTGTAAATTTATGTAAAAAAAAATTATAAAAATTATTCTAAGATTTTTATAATTTCTTTTTCTTTATTTCTTTCATAAACTTTTACTTGATCATTTTTATCTAAAGTTACCAATAATAAATCTTCATAACTATAATAGCCTTGTTTTTGTAATTGTTTTTGTAACCAAGGTTCTGTTTTTTTCATTGCTTCTAAGTTGTTTGGCATTAATTTTCCATCAATAATTACATTGGCACATAAACTTTCTGGCTCTACTTTTAATTTCATATCTCCAACCGTAACTGGTCTATAATCTACTTTTGGTAATATACTTAAGTTTCCATTTACTTCCATAACCGCACTTTCGATTTGACTAAGGTCAAAATATCCAGCGACTCTGCATTCTTCTAATAGATCATTCATATCAAGTTTTACTTTTTTTAATGCTTTTTCAATCAGTTTTCCGTTTTCTATGATAATGGTTGGGGTTCCCATGAAAAATCTTCGCAAATAGATACTTTTCATTGTCAAAACGGATACAAGATAGGCAAAGACACCAAATAGAATAACGGCAACAATGCCATTAAGGAATTGAATATCGACATTGGTTGTCATTTCGGCAGCAAAATTACCAATGGAAATACCAATAACATAATCAAATAAACTGAGCTGAGATACTTGTTTCTTTCCAAGCATTTTAGTTACAAAGAACAAAGTAAATAAAGAAAAAAATGCTCGAATAACGACATCGTCTATTTCTAACCAATTGGTTTTAAAAATATCATCAAACATATTATCACCTTTTTATAATATGGAATATTTTTTTTATTATATACCAAAGAAAAAAACATAGTTTTTCTATGTTTTCTTTCGATGAAATTTCTTTTTGATTTTATCTTTTAAATCTTCTTTATCAAAAACAACATTTGTTTTTGCAACAAAAACTAAAACCAAAACTAATAAAATTCCATAAATGATATATCCTAACGTTCGATCTTTTAAAACGTAGACAATGGAAGCAAAAGCAAATAGTAAATCTACGGCATAAATGATACAAACGGCTGCGGTTTGAGATAAGTTTCGATTTAATAGTTGATGATGAATGTGAAATTTATCTCCTTTGGCAATGTTTTCTCCTTTTAAGGTTCTTCTTATAATTGCGAAAACGGTGTCTAAAATTGGGATTGCTAAAATTAAAAGGGGAATAATAACGGAAGTTAAGACAACGTTTTTAAATCCTAATAATGCGATGACTGCTACCATAAATCCTAAAAACATGGAACCAGAATCACCTGCAAAGATGGATGCTGGATGAAAGTTATGAACAAGGAATCCTAGGGTAGCTCCAAGCATTAAGAATGCTAAAATAAATTCTAATCCAAAGTGATATTGCATGGTTGCAATAATTCCAACGGTTAAAAAGTAAATCGCACTAATTCCTCCACTTAATCCATCGAGTCCATCAATTAAGTTAATACAGTTGATGCAAGCAACAATAAAAATAATGGTAATTGGATAAGCAAAGATTCCAAAATCTACATAAAATCCAAAAGCACTAATGTCTTGCATTAATAAGTTCCCATAAAAAACGATAACGCAAGCGGATGCTAGTTGTCCAATGAATTTCGTTAAGGGTCCAAGTTCGGTAATATCATCTAGGACTCCGACTAAAATAATTAAAAAGCCTCCAATTAAAATGGCATTCATGGTGGAACTTGGAGTTCCAAAAATCATATATCCAAGTAAAAATCCTAAAAAGATAGCAACGCCACCCATTTTGGGAATAATTTTTGAATGAATGTGTCTTCCACGAGGAACATCTACCGCTCCGATTTTTACTGCAACTTTACGTATATAAGGTATTATGCAGGCGACAAATAAAAAGGTTAGGAAAGTCATAAGAAAGACTTTTTGAAAAATTTGTTCCATAAAATCACCTTATGTTTATTTTAGCATGCTTTTTTATCCTTGTCCATACAGCAAGTTTTGAAAAAAATAGGAATTCTCCTATTTATCAATCAAATGCATATTGTCTAATAATACGCCGGTTCCTTCTACAACGCAAGTAAGTGGACTTTCTGCAATAAACACAGGAACTTTTAATTCATGAGATAAAAGTTCATCAAATCCATGAACCAAAGCTCCTCCACCGGTTACAATAATTCCTTTATCTATAATATCTGCAGATAATTCGGGTGGTGTTTTTTCTAAGACTAATTTTGCGGTTGTAATGATTTCATAAACGCTTTCTCTTAAAGCTTCTTCAATTTCATTGGAATGCATGGTAATGGTATGAGGAAGACCAGTAACTAAGTCTCTTCCTCTTACTTCCATTTTTTCATCTCTGGAATCTGGGTATACACTACCGATGGTAAATTTTATTTCTTCGGCTGTTCGATCTCCAATTAATAATTTGTATTTTTCTTTAATGTATTTGATAATGTCGCTATCAAAAACGTTTCCAGCAACTTTGATAGAAGAACTGGTAACAATTCCTCCTAAGGATAAAACTGCAATATCTGTGGTACCTCCACCAACATCGATAATCATATTTCCACTTGGTTTTGAAATATCAATTCCAGCACCAATGGCAGCAACTTTTGGTTCAATATCTAAAAAAACTTTTCGCGCTCCGGTTCTTTCTGCTGCTTCTTTGATGGCATTTCTTTCTACACCAGTAATGTCGGAAGGACAACAAATTAAGATTCGAGGTCTAGAAAAAAAACTTTTCCCGTTTACTTTTTTTATAAAATGATTTAGCATCATTTCGGTTATTTCGAAATCGGCAATTACTCCATCTTTCATTGGCCGAATGGCTTTTACATCACCGGGTGTTCTTCCTAACATATCTCTTGCTTCTTTTCCAAAGGCTAATGGTTTTTTTGTATCTGCATCAATTGCAACCACGGATGGTTCGTTTAAAACGATTCCTTGTCCTTTGATATATATTAAAACATTCGCAGTTCCTAAATCGATTCCAATATCTTTTGCAAACATAATATCACCTATTTCTGTACATGTCTTATTATATCACATTCTTTCTTCTATGATAAGCTCTTCTTTTAATTTTAAGTACTTTTTCTTTGTAGAAATTCCTCCTTTAATATGCCTCATTTTTTGATGTTCATACAAAATGTTTTTTACTTGTTCATATTTTTCTTTATCGAGAATGCTTAATCTTTGATGTAGGTCTTTATGTACAATGGATTTTGATAATCCGAATGTTTCTGCTACTCCGCGAATGGTATCTTTTGTATGGATCATGTATTTTGCAATATTTAAGGTTCTTTTTTCTAAACTTTCTTTCATAATACCTCCTAATATACTGTATTAAAAAAGAAAGTTTTTATTAAAAAAAGAGTTATTTTCATAACTCGTTAATGTCTTTATTATAATATTCTTCAGGATTTACGTTTTTTCCATCAACGATAAGTTCGAAATGTAAATGATTATTTAAATCTTTTTCTAAATTTGATGTACCACTTTTTCCAAGTAATTGTCCTTGGATTACCTTATCTCCTTTTTCAACACTGACATCGCTTAAGCTTTGATAAAGACTAATGACATTATTTTCATGGGTTACTTCAACAATTTTTCCTAGAAGTTCATCTTCTTTGACATCGGTAACTTCTCCACCGGCAACAGCAATGACATCGAAAATATTGGTTTCTCCATAACAAGTTCCACTATTTTGAATATAGGTGTTTTCATAATATAAAATGGAATTTTCTTGCATTGTGTTATCGGCTTTATAATCATAAAAATTTTTCAAAACCTTTACTTCTGGTGCTGTATATGGACGAATGATGGTTGTTGTTGTATTGGCAACTGGCAAATCTTCTTCGATGTTTACGACATTTTCTTCTTCGTTTTCTACTGGTTCTTCTAAATTTTGATTTCCTATTTGATTCATATATACAATACTACCAAGAAGTAGAAAAAAAGATGCCATATAAAGGGATACAATCACTGGTTTTTTAATTCTTCTTTCTTTCATTTTTTTCACCTCACATTTAAAGTTTTTCCAAGATGAAAAAAATTATACTTTATTTTCGATTTTTTTTATTTCAATTCCGGTATAGTAATATTTTAAGATTTGATCATAGGTATATCCTTTTTTTGCTAGAGCTTCTGCTCCATATTGACTCATTCCTACTCCATGACCATATCCTTTGGTATCGACTCGTATATTTTCATTTGTTTCTGTGATACTAAAAAAAGAAGAACGTAAAGATAATTTGGAAGCGACATCATTTCCACTAAAGGTTTTTCCATTTATTTTTATTTCTTTGATTCTTCCGGTACTTGTTGTTTTTAAGATTTGAATGTCTAATTTTTCTTTTTTTTCTAAGGATAATTTTTGATAAAATTCTTCTTTGGAAAAGGTTTTAGAATCGGTATATACCGGAGATACTTCTTCATCAAAGGAAGAGTCTACACTACGAAGATAAGGGAGCTTTTCGCTAAAAACTTCTTCTACGTTTTCAGTTTTTCCAGAAGATGTAGAAAAAAACAATGCTTCTGCGATTGTGTTTTGATAAGCTAAGTATTCTCCTTTTGTCTCTAAGACAGCTGTTTTGATTTTATTGATGTTTTGGACATAATCGTCTCCCCATTTTTGTTTTAAAGTTTCTGGATCTACATAAACTTGATTCATAACGGTATCTACTACATCGTAGTCTTTTTCTTTATTTTCTTCTTTTTTTGTTAAAACATAACTTCTTGCGGCAACGGCTTGGGATTTTAATGCTTCTTTTTCAAAGGTAACCGGCATTTCTCCTGCGACAACGCCAACAATATATTCTTCAAAAGGAACTTCTTCTATTTCCTTATTTTGTTTTTTAATCCGTATTTTATACCCATCTTCAAAATGAAATTGGATTTCTCTTTCCGTAATAAATAAGTGAAACATAAGAAATGGTATGAATAAAGAAAGTAAGGTAATTAATATTATTTTTTTCATAGTAATCTCCCAATAATATTATATAACAATCTTTTTGAAATTTTGCCGAAAAAAAAGAGACATTTTTTTATGTCTCTATATAATAAGCGTTTTCCATCATTTCTTTGGTAATTCCAGTATATTGCTTGTCTGTAGATCCTTTAGGAATCATATAATATTCATCTTTTCCTTCATCATAAAAGAAATGCCAATCTTCATTTGTAGCAGTAGTTGGACTACTCGCATTTGGTAATTGAAATGTTTTTCCTTCTGGTATTGTCACATCATAGTCTTCCTCAAAAGTAAGGCCATTTTTCATTTGAAAATTATTTTCTTTTAAATAATTTTCAATTTCTTTTGGTGTCATATTTTCTGTTTCTTTTACCATTGTTTGAACTTTAT
>CALVWH010000054.1 GCA_944364705.1 uncultured Bacilli bacterium
AACATTTCCTCCATTATCTTTTACGGTTTTAACAAATAAATAGAATGTTCCTGTTTTTCCAGTTCCTAATACGTTATTATTTCCTGACGTATAGTTTGTCCATGTTCCACCAGTTAATGAAGTAGAAGAAGTGGATAGATAGTATTGATAGCTATTACTACTTAATAATCCACTTCCTCCACTATCACTGACATTAATCGTTACACTTACTACTTTGGCTGCTCCATTACTACTTGGACTAGCACTTACTGTTGGTTTTGTTTTATCGATTTTACTAACATTTGCATAACAACTTCCAACATTTCCAACAACATTTCTTACATAAGCAATGTAGTTTCCATTACTATTTACTACTTTGGTTTTTGTGGTTCCAAATCCAGAACTATTACTTGTCCATGAATATGGACTACTATGTAATTGCCCTGAACTACTATTTACCGTTAACGTTACATCTTTATTTGTCCAACTACTTGGATTTCCTGAAATGGTACATGTTGGAGTTTCATTTAAGAAGATATATGGTCCATATTTATGGTAACTAGTTCCACTTACACTTTGATTTCCACTTGAGGTATTTCCTGCATTATCTTTAACTTCTTTTACAAATAAATAGAAGGTTCCTGTTTTTCCACTTCCTAATTTAAATGCAGTTCCTGGTGTATAATTTGTCCAACTTCCTCCACTTAATGCCGTTGATGAAGTTGATAAATAATATTGGTAACTATTACTACTTGATAATCCACTTTCCTTATCTTGTACAGAAATCGTTATGGTTGTTTCTTTCGCTACTTTACTACTTTCTGGATTTACTTTTACTTCTGGTCTTATTTGATCAATACTATCGACTCTTATACTTGTTCTTCCAACATTTCCTGCTTCATCTTTTACAAAATAATAATATAGTCCATTTTCTTCTACTTCATAATTATGACTAACTTCTTCTTTCGTATTCGTAAAACTTATCCAATTTTTTTCATCGGCATTACTATTCTTACTAAATTGATAACTTACAAGTCCACTTTCGTTATCTTGTCCCTTTCCAGTTAATGTAACCGTATTCGTTCCATTCGTTTTACTAATTTCTACCTTTGGTAACACTTTATCAATATTGTTTATTTCTATGGTATCCGATACAATATGATTTCCTTTATCTTTAATATAAACATAATACGTTCCATTACTTAAGAAATCTCTTTGTTTTTGATTATTCTTTTCTGGACTTGATAACGTTTCCCATGAATAATTACTTCCTGTTATTTCTTTCGAAGAAAATTGATAAGCAACAACCCCTCCTTCATCTTGATATTTTGCTGTAATTGTTACTTTATCATTCGTCCATTTCGTTGGAGAAATACTAAGTGTTAACGTTGGTGCTTTCGTATCAATTCCTTCATCTTCTCCTAACGAACATTCTCCTTCTACATAATCTTTAATAATTCTTTCTCTTGTTTGATCCGTTTTAATCGCACACCAAGTCCCATTATGAATCGCATAAGCAATGGTACCATCTTCTGATATCGAAATAATACCCGTTTCTTCTTTTCCACCTTCTACGGTTAATTTTTCTTTCGTATTTTGATTAATGACATTTCCTTTTTCTACTTGATAAGTATTTTCTTTAAAATCTTTTTTCGCATTATCTAGTTCTACTGCCCTTATAATTCCATCCACACTATCTGAAAATACGTTTTTCTTACCACTATTTAAAGACGTTAAAACAATTGGTACCGAAATCATCGCAATCATACCAATAATAATTACTACCGCAAGTAACTCTAAGACCGTAAATCCTTTTTTCTTCATAGATCAAGCTACCTCCATTTTTCTCTATTATAAATAATTTAATTAAAATATGCAAAAAAAGAATAATTTTTGTATTATATAAATATTTTAATTCTTAAGATCAAAAATAGGAAATACGCTCTCTTATAAATAGAAATTTTCTCAACTTTATAAATTATTTCATCATCAAAAAAAGATTGAAAAAGAAAGAACGTACAATCCTTGTTTTCTACTCTATATCAATCTTATCATAAATTTAAATTTCTGTGAATAACTTCAAAAAAATTTCTTTAATTTTTCTATTATACAAATTTTACATTTAAAAAGAAATCATAGAAAAAATTAACTGTTAAATAAGATAAAGAAATCGTAAGCAAAAGAAAAAATACACGAGAAGCATAATACTGATTTTTTTTAAACACATGGTTAAAATTAATACTATTAATTGCCCATATAACAATTGGTACAATAACACAATATAAAATTGCCTTAATGGTCATGTTCATATTCCTCAATTTCTTTAATCCGTCTCATATGACGTTCTCCATAAGAAAAATCCGTAGTTAAAAAAATATTCACCATTTCTTGTGCTAAAGAAAGTTCCGTTTTTTCTCCAAAAGCAATTACATTTGCATTGTTATGAAGTCTTGCAAGTTCTGCTTCTTCTTTTGTACTTACTTTTGCACATCTTACGCCTTTTACTTTATTGGCAGCAATGCTAATACCAATACCAGTTCCACAAATTAAAATTCCTTTGTCTATTTCTTTTCCAATTTGCTCTCCTAAACGAAATGCATAAATAGGATAATCGGTACTTTCTTCGTTATTCGTTCCATAATCAATCATTTCATACGTTTTTTTTAATTCTTCCAAAAGTTTTTGTTTTAATGCATACCCTCTATGATCGGATGCGATTCCTACTTTCATTTGTCTTCCTCCTTTTCACTTCATAATAACTTAAAAATCCAATAAAAGCAATCAAAAATAATAAAAAACTATTAAATCTCACTTGTTTTGCAAATACATTTAAATATGTTAAAAGAACTTGAATCCATAAAATGTTCGTTGATGAAAATAAAAGAGTAAACGCTTGTGGTAAGAGAAAGCTTAAGATCATCCAAAAGATACTAGCAAAAAAAGTTGGAATACAAAGGAATCCTACCCACATTCTTTTTCTATGATAAAAAAACAAAAGAACTCCAATGGTTAAAAACAAGAAAACAAGGAAAAGAGCATGAAAATCTTCACGAAATAAAAAACGTAAGAGATTTCTTTGATTCATATTCATAAAATGATCAATTTTTTCTTTTGTTGGTAAAATTTGTATAAATTCGTTTACTTCTTTTTTACTTTCTTTTCTTAAGCTTATTTTTTCTCCATCCGTAAGATTCGAGCTTTTTATTATGTTTTCTATTTCTTCATTTATTTGATCCTGAATTTTACTTTCTAGAATATTTTCTTTTTCGTAACCAAAAAATATATATTCCGAAAGATCTCCAGTCAAATCAGCAAAAAACTCTTTTATTGTATTTAAATTCATTGTTTTTTCAAGATCTTCTTTTTCTATATTATAAGAAAGAAATAGTATTTTAAAATTATCTAAAACACTTTGAATTTCCACATCACCATGAATGGATAAATCTTGAAAATTCATTTTCATAACTTCTTTTTGTACAACTTCTTTTGAAAAAAAAGTTCTTGTATTAAAAATGAAAAGTAAAATTATAATTTCTAAGAATAAAAGAAAAGAAAAAAAATAAGATAAAAACTTTTTCATAGACTCACCATTTTACTTTTTCATTATAATATATTTTTAAAGAAAAAAAAAGAAAAATTCTCTTCTTTTACATTTTATTAACCACTTTTTTCTTATCTTTTGTTCTTTCATATGGTTCTTTTGCATCGGTTAATCCAATAATATAATCGACACTTGTTTCAAAACAAAGTGCCAATTTTTCTAATACATCAACTGGAATATTTAACTCTCCTGTTTCGTATCTAGAATACGTAGTTTGTGAACAGTGTAAAAGATTAGATATTTCTCTTTGTCTAAGACCTTTGTCTTCTCTTAACTTTCGTAATCTCTCCATTTGATTCACCTATGTTTATTTTATAATAGACTTTTTTTATCTTTTAGAAATTATGCATTATTTGCATATGGTATTTTCCATTTTTTACCAGAGATTAGAAAATAAGTGTTTTTTTCAAGAAAAAAAAGTAAACAAAAAGTTTACTTTGACGCTATATTTTTAACTTCTTTGGTTCTTTTTTATATGAATCAAAGAAAGAGTCCATATCTTGAAGCATAAAATCTACACATTCAGCAACTTGATCAAAGGAAAGTGTTTGTATTTTGTCTTTTCCTTCCTTATAGCAAACATATACCGGTATTTTTTGTTTATATTGAATTTCAATTGGATGAATGCTTTGGCTTAGATTTTGAAAATGTTTTGAAAAGCTATAAGGATTATTCTCGGATAAATAATGTGGTTTTATTTTTTCGACCAATATGGTGTCTTTGTTTTGATATCTTTGTGAAGTAAAAGAAAATCCATAAGTTTCGTCGAACAATTCCATATGTATCGTTTCTTCTTTCAATGGTTTTTCTTTGGATAGACGATCGAATTCTTTATTGTCCATAAATAAAGATTCTAAAGAAAAACACCTAGAAGAAGTACAAAGATTAATTTTTGTGTTTCCTTCTTGATCTTTTACAGTAATTTGCCGGTATTGTTTTTGTTTTTCTTTATCCTCATACCGACAATCATAATAAACAAACGTAGAGCCATAAACTAATTGTGTTATTTGACAGTCTTCAAGAAACATTCGTTTTTTTCCTAATTCGGTCTGTTTTAATGCTTCTTTTTTTTCATTTTTATCCGTCAGATAGTTACAAGAGACCCAAGGAAAATCAACGATGTTATTTTTTATAGATCCATAAAATCTTTCTGGAATATTTAATGTCATATTTTTTTCTCACTTTCTTAAATAATAATTTTTTTCTTTTG
>CALVWH010000055.1 GCA_944364705.1 uncultured Bacilli bacterium
TTTTTTATAAATATGTGTTTTAGAAATCGGTTTGCATTTCTCCTTTTTGAATAAATGAGATTAGTTTTTTAACTTCCGTAAAATATTTTTGTTGATAAAATTTTTCTTTTTCTCCAAGGGTTTTATCCTGAACAATTTTTTTCATCTCTTCTTGTAAAATCAAATCAAGGTCTTTCTTCGTACTAAAAAAAGAATATAAAACATTATGAACAAAGTTTCCAACATCTAAATTTGCGGTCTCTTTTTTTTCGGTAATTTTTAAAATTTTACTTAAATAAAAACGAAAAGGACATTTAAAAAATAAATCTAGCGTAGAATAAGAAAGTAAAATTTTGTTTTGTAAATACGCATATAATTTATCTTTTGAAATTGTTTGATATTCATTATGATACGTTTGATAGTTGTTTTTCGCATGAGTATATAAATAGGCAAGATCTTCTTTTTCTTCTCCATATTTATTTAAAAAATCAAAATCGACGGCTAATAAATACGAATTATAAAGTTCATTGGAATAATCATAGGTCATCTCTTCTTCGATAACTTCACATTCTTCTAAAAAACTTGCACGATTAAACTCTTTCCCAGCAAATCGTTTATAAGAAAGAAACAGATTTTCTTGTTTTAAACGTTCGATGATTTCTTTTTTTTGTCGCTCGTTTTTTTCTTTGGAAGTTTCTATTTGGATTTTTTCTTTTTCTCGATCGCTTAAATAATCATCATCTTTTTGTATTTTTGGAACTTCGTTTTGGTTTAAGCCCAGAAGGAAAACATAGTCCTCGTCGGCCCATCCATCTTCGAAAGATATGGTTTGTAAAACATTACGATACCGATACAGACGAATTTTTTTCTCTTCGATTTCTATTTGAATCATTTTTTTTACAACTTCAAAGTCAAGATTTTCTTCGAAATAAGGAAGACAAATGGAAACAAGTTCTTGGTAAATTTTTTCTTCTTCTTGGGTTTGAATTTGGTTTTGAATGTCAGAAAGGCTTTCTTCTAAAGATTTTTGGTTTAAAAGATTCAAAAAGGTTTTTACGATGGGAAAAATCAAGATTGGACTTTCTTTTTCTTCGATTGGAATATGAAAGTACGTAGAAAATCTTTGAATAATTGGATCATAATCGCTGGAAGGAAGAACAAGTTTTATGTTTTTTAAAGGAACTTTTTGAAGGATAAGATCCGTAATTTTGGTAAAAACATGAAGAACTTCATCATCGATCGTTTGGCATTTGGTTATTCTTAAAGAAGAGGTGCTTAATAAATCTTCTTCTTTTTGAACCGTACATGGAATTTTTTTTAAAAGAAGTTCTTCTTCTTTGGTTAATGATATTTGTTTTAAAAGAATTGTTTTTCCTTCTAGATATTTGATAAATAACAAATCTTTCGATATATATCCTTTTTGTAATAAATCTTTTTTTATTTCTTTTAATTTTTCTAGTTTTTCTTCTTGATAGTCTTTGTTTACCTCAAGATATGGAAGATAGCGTAAATAGATTTTTGCAATTTTTGGATGAACGTTTGTTTTTTTTACAATTTCATAAGAACTTAATTCATGATATTGTTCGTTTATTTTTTCGAAAAATTCTTGTTTGGTATAAATTTTATAAGAGTGAAACTCTTGTTTTTCTTTCTTTAAAAGATTTTTTTTAACATTTTTATTGGTTACGATAATCTTTGTCATATCTTCCCTACTTTCTTTAGTAAGATAAAAAAGCTCTTACAAATTCCAAAATTTCTTCGAAGGTATCTTTCCAAAAATAATAAAGATCTTTTCCTTTATTTTTCTTTTTGTCTTGGTTAATAATTTGAAAATACATAACATTTTCGCCACTTGTTTTCTTGATTTCTACATGATACCGTCTATACATTTTTTCAAGTTTTTGAGCAAGTTCTTCGTTTTTATCAAAATATAAATAAATTTCTTTTTTGGTAAAATGAATCGTATCTTTCACCACATATTTTAAATATTTTGCGATTTGATCGACATTACAAACGGTATAATCCACACGATTTTTTTTAAATACTTTTCTTAATTTTTTTATCGATATCGTTTTGGTCTTTTTGGAAGAGGTTATTTTCCCTTTTTTGGAAAATTCTAAATTATCTAAAAAAGCAAGATCGGTGATTTTTTTATTTTTTCTTAAATGATCTCTCATGGAATCAGTTAAACCGATTCCTAGAACATCTCCTTCTACTTGCTTTAAAATTTCTTTCATTTTACTCATTTAAATCACCTACAACCGAATTAAATATATAGCTAGCACAAAGGATTCCAGCGGTTGCTGGAACAAAACAAGCCGATGGTATGGTATGAATTTGTTTTTTTATTTTTTCTTCTTTGCTATAAACAACCATAACTTTTTCTTTGATTTTTTCATCTTTCATCATTTTTCGAAGTCTTTTTGCGATTGGATCATAGGAAGTTTTTTGAAGTTCGCAAATTTCTAATTTTTCTGGATATCGTTTATTTCCTGTTCCCATAGAAGAAATCATAGAAAAGTGTTTTTCGCTTTTTAAACGAATGAGTTCTTCCTTTATTTTTAAATCATCACAGGCATCAAGAACAAAATCAATTTTTTTAGAAAGAATTTGTCTTAAAGTTGAAATCGTTACTTTTTCTGTTATGGTTTCTATGGTTACTTGTGGATTTATGGTTTTTGCTCGTTTTTGATAAACATCTACTTTCTTTTGTCCAATCGTATCTTTTGTACAAGCGAGCTGCCGATTTAAATTACTGGAAGAAAACGTATCAAAGTCTGCTAAAACAAAATGTTCAAACCCAGAGCGAACCAGACTTTCAAAAGCATAACCACCAACGCCTCCAAGGCCTAGAATAAAAATTGTTTTTTCTTTCAGTTTTTCTATTTTTTCTGTTCCAATGAGAAGTTCTAATCTTGATAAATCCATAACCTACCTCTTTCTAACTTACAGATCTTTGATTACTGGAATAAAGCTTTCTGCGATTTTATATTTATCCCGATTGTGGATATATAAATAACCAATGGTAGAAAAAACAATGGCTCCTAAAAAATTTACAAGTAAATCTTTCATGGTATCGATAATCCCAATATCTAAGTAACCCCCATCAATTTGTTCTATTTTTTCTTCGCCATTTTCCTCATAGTAAATCTCGGTACGATTAATATCTTTTAAAATAATCGGAACGTTTTTTTGTTCTGGATTGATTTTTACACTTGAAATTTCCGTAACAACACGGTCTTTTTGAATATCAAATTTAAGAATTTGATCCGCTCCAAATTCAAAAAATTCCCATAAAACTCCAATGGTCAAAAAATAACAAAAAGCAACGAGAGCAACAAAGATTGGCGTTAAATGGATATGAATTCTTTTCGATCGATTTAAAATATCAATCAAAGAAAAGCCAATCGCTGCGCATAAAAATCCATTTAGGGTATGTAAAATGGTATCCCATTGTGTAAATAAACCATAAAAGTTTTGAATTTCTCCTAAAATTTCAGCGGAAAAAATAAATAGTAAAATAATAATTTCTAACGGAGTTGGAAGATCAATCGATAATTTTTTATCAATGATAAAAGGGATAAAAAATAAAATTAACGTTAAAAAACATAAGAAAACGTTTTCAAAATTTCCATGTAAAAATTGAATAATTAATGTGAT
>CALVWH010000056.1 GCA_944364705.1 uncultured Bacilli bacterium
CTTCTGAAAGATGATCGAAAGAAACGGCTTTCATTGATTGCCCAAGAATACCATATTCTAAGGTATTTTCTTGATCGAAACTTTGGACTAACATCGTATATTCGTCACTTTCTATTATAGTATGAAGGTGGAAATTAATGTTTGCATTTCTTTTTTTTGATGGTTCATCTAAAATCCTCCTTTTGCTTTTTTATTTTATCAATTTTTCTTTTTAAAATCAATGTTATTGTTGTTTGATATAATCCAATGGTGTTTTATATTTCCATAATTTTTTCGAAACACTAGAAGTTAGTGAATTTTTTTCGGTTAAGGCAAATAGTTCTATCACTTCCTCTTCGTATCGATAAGAATAACTTTTACATTTTTCTAATAAATCGATGAACAATTCTTGTAAACAAAGAATATTGTTTTTATAAATATCATCAGAATTCCTATTTTTTTCTATTTTGCAACAATCTAAGTCAATTAGAATAATTTTATCTTTGAAATAAACGGTATTTTCTCTTTTAAAATCTTTTATCCATATGTTTAATTCGGTAAAAATATGAATTAAATGTTCTAATTCTTGTAAATTGTATAATAAATATTCGGTTGATTCTTTTATGATATTAACAAAATGATCTTCTATGTATAAATATTTATAGGCATCAACTTCTACATCTTTTATATGTTTTATGAAAGATTCTACGTTTTTTATTTTGTTTTTATCATAATAAAGTTCTAATATTTTATTTGTATGAGGGTGACTTAGTTTTTTTAAAATCGTAAATAAATCGAAATCCATTCTTACATTCGTAGTGGAATAGAAAAAATATTGTTTTAAATATTCTTTCTCTTTTAACCAGAAAATGTTTGAACTTTTTCCTTGATGTTTTGGATGATTTAAATCATAGTTTAAAAGTTCACCTTTTGAATTGTAATAATACATAATGTTTCCTCCAAGCTTTGTGTTTTTGATTATTTTATTAAAGGGTAAAAAATGGAAAGGATACATAAAGCGGTATAAAATTTTATTATGAAAGTAAGGAAATAGGGTATGAAAAAAATTTTGAATAAGAGTTCTTATGTTTACTAATAGAATCCTTTTGTTTTCATATCTTCTTTTATTTCTTGACAGATGCTATCATAATTGACTTCTTGTTTCAAAATTTCAATCTCTTGTTTTAATGCTTCTAAATAAAAGGGTTGGGTTGGTATTAAGTTTTTTTCTAGTTGAGGTAAAATTAATGGCAAAACATATTTATCTCTTTGGATGTCTGAATCTAGTAAAAAATCATAGGATAAAAATTTAAGAGTAGTTTCTTTGTCATTTACTATTTTTATTTTGGGATTTTCCATTTTATAATATAAACTTTTTTCAAAGATGAATCCACGAGAAGTATCATATATCCAAGTGGTTCCATCTTTCAATGTTCTTTCTGCAAAACAATGAGTCGCATAATTTTCACTACAAATTCCAGATTTATATAGATCTATATTTTCTGGTTTTAATCTTAAACTATTAATCTGTGCATCAACAACTTGAAAGTCATCATCCTCAAATCCAAGGGTTACTAAGGTTCCTCTATCATAACAAAAGCCATTACTTAGTTTTTCATGAAGCAATAATATAGAAGCTGAGAGTCCACCATAATAAATATGTCTTAAATTTTCAATGGTTTTTTTGTCGTAAGCAGTGATTAGTCCATGTTTTACTCCATAATCAAATAGCACATCATATTTTACTTTATGTAATTTCCAGTTTATTTCTTCTAATTTTGTAGCCATAATAAAATTCTCCTTTTGCGTTGGTCCTTATCCTATCATAAAGAGCGTTTTTATGCAAGATATCTACGATTGATCTTTATTACAAGGAGTGAAATTTTATCTATTTGCAGTGTTATATCATTTTTTTTGATTGAAATATTTAAATCCCTAGAATTTTTTTTCAAAAAATCCGTCTTATCTAGACGGAAGAGTAGGTGAGGGTTGAAATAAGGAAACCAATTTATCAAAAGGGTTGTTTTGAAAGGAACGCTTGCTTTTTATCAGAATTTATTTTAATCTTATATGGATTCTTTCCAATTTCTTTTTCCATTGAAGATCAAATTTTTGTGAAGCATTAACTTTTTCGCTTCTTCCTCTTCTTTTGGTGATATTGCCATAAAATCTTTATATTTTTCTTTAAAATTTTCTATTTGTTCTTGATCATAAGGTTCAAAATATAAAAATTCAATGATTTTATCTAAGTCAATAAATCTTCTAGGTAATCGATATTCTATTCGGTAATCATCATAATTTCCTACACCGATGTATTGATTTAAAATCGTATCTTCAATATCGCATACCATTATATAATTCTTTTTTTCTGTGTTATTGCAAAATTCCATAGCAGTTTTTAAATATCGAGCGAAAAAAATATATTGGTTTATATATATATCTTCAGAAATATATTTTTTAAATTCTTCTATTGGAGCACGATATAATTCTTTAGGTACATAATCAAAAGTATTTTCACTGGAAGCGTAAGCTTTTGCATATGGAATTTTATCATAAATAACAAATTCTCCATTTTCAAATTTTTTTACTTGCGTTATTGTTAAACCACCATGAAAAACAATCATCAAAATCACCATCCTAAATTTAAGTATGTTAAAATTCTTATAAAATGTGGTAAAAATTTATTTTAACTTCTTTTAACTATTTTATCTTTTCTTTTTAATTTACAAGAAACATTTAATTAAAAACCTTATTTAATAAAGTATCAATGAATTCTTTCGATTCCATTTCATTAATAGCAAAACACTTTTTGCCTAAATCCTTAAATGATGCACCACATGAATATAATTTTTTTCTATCT
>CALVWH010000057.1 GCA_944364705.1 uncultured Bacilli bacterium
TTAAAGGATATCAATAAGCCAATTGGCGTAAGTGAGTATAAAATTTTATCGGAAATACCAGAATTTTTAGAGAATACATTGCCAAGCATTGAGGATATAGAAAAAAGATTGGAGGAAATTGAGTAAATTATATTAGGAAGTTCACAAAAAAGATATTGGATTTATAGGATAATTGCAATTATTGTAGGTATGTCATTAAAAAATATGAAGCTTGAAATTATTGAATAATGATCGCATGGAAACTAAAAATATTGACTTGAAAATAACAAAGAAAGTTGGCAAATAATAGGTCAAAAGTTTACTTAAAAGACAAGAACTATATTATAGACAAAAATGGATGAAAGATCCTAAAACAATGTCATACCATGCAGGTTATGATATGGATTTAAAAGGTTATGATAAAACAACAGCAATTATAATGAAAACTGATGAAAAAAATGATAACTTGACTTTCTAAGTTTTTACCAGTAGGGTATACTTTATGTACCAAAGGAGGAATTTAAAATAAAATTATAATTGTCTTTTTATAAATTAGAAAATTCTACCGACGAATTAAAAAAATGGATACAAAATAGTATGAATAATAAAATAACTTTAATTACGAATTCAAGAGATATGTTTCCTGATGGTGAGAAAAAACTAATGGAATTCAAAGGGATGCAAAAGACTTGGAAGAATTGGGGTTTGAAATTGAACTTTTAGACTTAAGAAAATATTTTGGACAAAAAGAACTTTTAAGAAAAGATCTACAAAATATTTACGTATTTTATGCAATTGGTGGCAATACATTTGTTCTTAGAAAAGCTATGCAATTAAGTGGCTTTGATGAATTGTTATTAGAGTACTCTAATAATTCAAGCTATGTTGGCTAACAAAACCGTTGCGTTTTGTAAGCAACATAGAATTCCTTATAAAACACTTCGAGATGAGGAAGTATTATTAAGTGATACTATTAACTTTTTCAAAAAAAATAATAGGAAAGAGCAACGTAATTTTAAATGTTATTGTTTTTCAATTTTTATTTATTATTTTTCATTTTTCTAAATGCATTAATTTTGATATTTTTTTTTCTTATAATTAACATTAACCTTTTAAAGTAATGGTATGGAAAATTTCCATAATAGAATTTATATGGGAGTATAAATTCAGTGCTGGCTAGGACATAAAGTTTAATTTGTCCTCATACTTTTAAGCGTTGTAATTTTAAAGGACTGCTCGTTTTGCAGTCCTATTTTTATATATAAACAAGTTTATTTAATATAATTTCTTTAACAATATTTTTATAAGGATTCATTCGTTTTGATCATCACAATTGATTAGTTTATTTACTTTTTTCAGATAGTAATAGAACAAACTATTATTTAAGCCAAATAAAAACTACGGACTTTTTTCAGTCCGTAAGTTGTCTTCAAATGGAGCGGATGATGAGAATCAAACACAAAGATATTTTATTAAAAAATTTTCTATTCTTTTATTCATAAATAAGAATTTAAGTACATAGAATAGTATTGAATAAGAAAGGAATGATAGAATAAATATGGAAATGCTTAAAGTAAAATCAAAATCAAATCCGAATGCAGTAGCAGGAGCCCTTGCAAATGTATTTCGTGAAAAGGGGAGTGTAGAAGTACAAGCCATTGGAGCAGGAGCATTAAATCAAGCAATTAAAGCAATTGCCATCGCAAGAGGCTTTGTAGCACCTTCCGGAAAAAATTTAGTTTGCATCCCTGCATTTACAGACATAACCATCGATGGAGAAGAAAGAACCGCAATTAAATTAATTGTAGAATCTAAATAAAATTAAAAAAAATAACTTTTTTTAAAAAAAGTGTTGACATAGTCAAAAAATGATGGTAAGATATAGTTGTTTAGTAAGAGTAACCACCTTACTAAAAAGTATTCTATATAAACAAATCTCTGTAAAAGGAGAGGCGATTTTATATATAATATTTTTTAGTAAGTGTGTATTTCTAAATACTGTAGATAAAATTTATGATGAATAAATTTTACTATCGTATTTGGAAGACTATGATACGATGTCTTATCACTTACTAAATATACATATGTATGAGAAAGAAAACTCAGCAGATAAGAGATTGGTTAAACTACTGACAATAGTTTAATTTAATTTATCAAAACTAGGAAGAAACATTGTTTGTCAGGCAATGTTCTTTTTTTTGACTTTTCAAAGAATCTTTACCTTCCATTTAATTCGTGCTATACTAATATTGGTGAGAATATGAATGAAAACCAAAGAGAAATTCTATTAAAACATTACCAAAATCCTTACCATAAAGGATTAATCAACGACGAAACCTATGAACAAGCAGATATGAACAACGAAAGCTGTATTGATGAGGTAACCGTACAGGCAAAAATCGAAAACAACCAAATAAAAGATTTACACTTCGATGGAGAAGCTTGCGCTATTTGTACCAGCAGTGCATCCATCATGGTGAAAACTTTAGAAAATAAAACCATCGAACAAGCCAAAGAAATTTATAAAAACTTTGAAAACATGGTAAATGGAGAACCATTTGATAAAGAAATCCTAGAAGAAACTTCCATATATCAAGAAATAGGAAAACAACCATCTAGAAAAAAATGCGTCTCTCTTCCTTGGTGGGCAATCCAAAAAATTTTAAATCAAAAAGATACAAACAAAGAAAAAATATGATACAATAAAAATAGAATAAGAAAGAAGGGTTAACAATGAAAAAAGGAATCATATTTCTAGGATGTTTATTCTTACTTGCTGGATGCGAATCTAGCAATGAAAAACTAATGAAAGAATACGCTACCGATTACTATAACACCTACATGAAAAATGTTACAGGACTTAGCGAGGCTAGAATCACATTAGAAAATTTAAAAAACGTAAATAAACAAGAAGGAAAAGAAAAATACGATTTAAAAAAATTAGAAAAATGCTCAGATGAATCTTATGTTTCTTTAATCTTAGTCGAAGGAAAAAATGAAATCGATACCATTGAAACACATTTAGAATGTTAAAAAAATGAAAAAAAGTAGAAAAAAAGAAAACTTTTTTTCTTTTTTTATCCAAACTTAAATTTTGATCCTTTCAAAATCAAAAATTGCTAAAGAAGAGAAAGAAAAAACTCAAAAACCCTCATTTGCGCATCCTTTGGAAAGTTGATATAGTACTTCCCGAAAGGAGAAATATTATGTTAAATCAAACCGTAATTGTAGGAAGACTTGTAAAAGATCCAGAATTAAACCAAACAGAAAGTGGGAAAAAAGTAACCAACATCACCTTAGCAGTTCCAAGAAGTTATAAAAACGCCAATGGAGAATACGATACCGATTTTATCACTTGCGTTCTTTGGCAAGGAATCGCAGAAAACACTAGCGAATACTGCCGAAAAGGAGATCTTTTAGGAATCAAAGGAAGACTACAAACAAGAAAAGTAGAACTAGATGAAGAATATACCAAAACCGTTGTGGAAGTCATTGCCGAACGAGTAACCTTCTTATCTAGTCATAAATAAAGTGCAAACGCACTTTTTTTGTCAAACAATGTATAATTTTAAGAAAACCAAGATAAGAAAAAAAGAAATATGCTATAATGATACTAGGTGAGACTATGAATATTATTGAAATTATAACAAAGAAAAAAGACAAAAAAATCTTATCCAAAAAAGAAATTTTTTATGTAATCGAATCTTATGTACAAGGAAAAATTGAAGACTATCAAATGAGTAGTTTACTAATGGCCATCTGCATCAATGGAATGACCGGAGAAGAAACCTCTTATTTAACCGAAGCCATGTTAAAAAGCGGAGATGAAATGAACCTTTCCTTTATCGAAGGAAAAAAAGTAGATAAACACTCTACCGGAGGAGTAGGAGATAAGACAACCTTAGTCCTAGCACCCCTTGTTGCTTCTTGTCAAGTTCCAGTCGCAAAAATGAGTGGAAG
>CALVWH010000058.1 GCA_944364705.1 uncultured Bacilli bacterium
AAAGATCAATTAGAAAATCCAGAAATCAATGTTTTTACTGGTCAAAGATTTGATCAACCGGAAGAAAACGCTTTTGATATGAATTCAGTCGTGGAAGTAGATACGAGTGCAATCCAATCGGCTTTTAAAATCGATCAATCCAAAATAAACGTAAATTTTGATAACTTAAATTCCATATTATCCGATAAATCTTTACCTTCTCTTGATTTAAATGATGTATTAAACAACCTTAAATTTTCTATATCTAGCGAAGATATTCAAAAATTAATAAACGATCTTTTAAATGGATACGAAGGATATATACAAAATCATCCAGATGCAGATGTTAGTCAAATAAGCAAACAATTTTTAGAGTATTTACAATCTAAAGAAGTTAGTGATTACATCAATCAAAAAATTGAAGAAATCATTAAAGAAAATGGTGACTTTGAAATCACACAAGAACAACTTCAAGAAATTATGACAGAAATATTAAAAAGATATGAACAGTATGTAGAAAAGAATGATCTTATCGATATCGAAGATTTAAAAAAATCTTTTATGGAATATCTTAATTCGGAAGATGTGAAAAATGTTATTACTAATAACGTATCGAATATGATAAAATCTCAAAATTTGGATCAGCAAATAACAACCATAATGAATCAATATATGCAAAAGGTTATGAGTTCATTGAGTCAAAGTTTACAAAAAGAAATGCAGTCTAACATTCAATCTCTTGCCCAATCAATTTCTAAGGCAATTGTCATTGATGAAACTACCTTTGCGAATGCTTTTCGTATGAAAATGGACGAAAATGAATTAGCGGAATTATTTAATTCTCTTATGTCGAAAGAAAATGTTACGTATGAAAGTAATTTAAAAAAATTAAATTATGCCAATTTTGATGATCCAAGCAGTATTAGTATTTATCCGAAAAATTTTGAAGGAAATAAATCCATTACCAATATATTAAATGAATATAATTCACAGATGAAAGAAGAAGGAACGGAAGAAAAAGTAATTTCTTTTACGGATATGGTTGGAACTTTAATGAGTTCGGTAACTTCCATTGTCGATACCGTTAGTTATGTATTAATTGCCTTTGTTGCAATTTCTTTAATCGTTTCTTCGATTATGATTGGAGTTATTACTTATATTAGTGTTTTAGAACGGAAAAAAGAAATTGGTATTTTAAGAGCAATGGGAGCTTCTAAACGAAATATATCTCAAGTTTTTAATGCAGAAACTTTTATTATTGGTGCTCTTGCTGGATTGCTTGGGGTTGGTATTACCTTATTATTATTAATTCCAGCAAATCAAATTATTGCTTCCATTGCCGGAGGAGCGAGTGTGAAAGCGGTCTTACCAATTTCAGCAGGCATTATTCTTATTGGTTTAAGTATTGTTTTAACCTTAATTGGAGGAATTATTCCTTCAAAAAAAGCAGCGAAAGAAGATCCTGTATTAGCACTCAGAAGCGAATAACCTTTGATAAATTTTCTTTAAAAAATATAGAACTACTAGTACAATCGATGATTGTACTAGTTTTTTTAAAAATGTACTTGACACGATGTCAGAAATTCGATATAATCGTTTTAAAGTTGACACAATGTCAAAGAAAGGAGAATTGTATGCAAACAATGCATTCTGATTTAAGAAAAGAAGAAATTATTAATGCTTGTAAAGAGTTGTATGATCAATATCATTTCAAAGATATTACCATAAAGTTAATTAGTGAACAAACCACATGTTCAAGACCTTCGATTTATAATTATTTTGAAACGAAAGAAGAAATTTTTTTAGCACTCTTTCAACAAGAATATGAAAAATGGAAAATAGAACTTGATGAAATAAGAGAAAAAAATGACACTTTAACAAAAGATCAATTTGCAAAACTTCTTGCTCATACGATAGAAAACAAAGAAAGACTATTGAAATTGTTATCGATGAATATGTATGATCTAGAAGAAAATAGTAGACTGGAAAGATTAATAGAATTTAAAGAAGCTTATGGAAGTGCAGTTCATTCCGTAAAACTTTGTTTACATAAGTTTTTTAAGATGTCTGAGGAAGATTCGATTTCCTTTCTTTATTCGTTTTTTCCATTGATGTTTGGAATTTATCCTTATGCTGTAGTAACGAAAAAACAAAAAGAGGCGATGAAAAAGGCTCACATTGATTATAAATATTATTCAATTTATGAACTTGCTTATATGGGAATAAAAAAATTATTAGGAGAATAGGAGAAAAAAATGAAAAAGACCATTGGAATTATTGGAATTATATTCATTGTAATTGTAGGAATCGCTGGATCTTTTATTCTTAGCTCTCATAGAAAGGATTCTAACGAAGGATCAAAGGAAAATGTTATAGAAAATAACTCTATGAATAATCAAGAACGGGAAGAAGATGGAAATAATAATTTTGGAGAGGGAGAGGTGGATTTTATGAGAATTCGTGTAAGTGATGGAGCGAATCCTATTATATTTGAATTAAATGATAGTGATGCTGCTAGAAGTTTATATGAACAATTACCACTTACGATTGAAATAGAAAATTTTAGTTCGAATGAGAAAATTTTCTACCCTACAAAGAAACTAGATGTTGGGAATACGCCAAGAGCAAATGGTGGAGGAGAAGGAGTACTTGCTTATTATGAACCATGGGGAGATGTTGTTATGTTCTATGATTCGTTTAGTTCTGCTAGTGGATTATATGAACTTGGTGTAGCTACAAATGGAGCTAATCAGATAGGAAATTTATCTGGTGAAATAACAATCGAAAGATTAGAAAATTAAGGAGAGATTATTTATGAGTATTACGGAAAAAGCATACAAAAATCATGATGAAATTTTTAATGGGGTGAACTATGCTCCCATAGGGGAAACAAGATCAATGGATGAAACGAATCCAGAATATGTTGAAACGTTTTTAAACTTTGCTTTTGATGAAGTTTATGAGCATGGTAATTATGATAAGAAGTTAAGATGGATGATCATTCTAGCAAGTATGATTGCTCAAAATACGAGAGATCGTTATAAAGTCTTTTTAGCAGGTGCTTTCAATCTTGGGATTACTCCAGAAGAGATTATGGAAATCGTTTATCAAGCAGTTCCTTACTGTGGGATTGCTAGAGTCTTTGATATTATTTATGATACCAATGAGGTGTTAGAAGCAAATGAAGTGAAACTTCCAGTACCTGGTGGAAAACAGATTCCTAAGGAAGATCGATTCAAAGAAGGATTAAAAGCTCAAAAAGCGATTTTTGGTAATGATAACATTGAAGCTATGAGAAAGAATGCACCGGATAACGAAAAACATATTCAAGATTATTTAAGTGCCAATTGTTTTGGTGATTATTATACAAGAAAATATTTAGATTTAAAAACAAGAGAAGTGTTAACCTTTGCGATGCTTATTTCTCTAGGAGGTTGTGAACCTCAAGTAAAAGCACATATTGGTGGTAATTTAAAGGTTGGAAATGATAAAGAATTCTTAATAGAAACCGTAACACAACTACTTCCATACATCGGTTACCCTAGAGCATTAAATGCCTTAAGGTGTATCGACGAGGTGGCATAATGAAAATTGTAGTTTTAACGGGAAGTCCACATAAAACAGGTACTTCTAATACGTTAGTAAACGAATTTATTAGGGGTGCTGAAGAAAATGGTCATACAATAAAAAGGTTTGATACTCCATTTTTGAGTATTCATCCATGTATAGGGTGTGATCACTGTGGAATGAATGGACCATGTGTATTTGATGATGATATGCCCAAGATATTAGATACGATTTTAGAATCCGATATGATTGTGTTTGCAACCCCAATTTATTACTTTGTTTTTTCTGCTCAAATTAAAAGTGCGATTGATAGATTTTATTCAAGAAATGGACAAATTCAAAGGAAACATTTAAAATCAGCATTTCTTGCGACCGCTTGGAATCATGATGAACAAGTAATGAGTGGAATAAAGAAACATATAGATATTTTAATCGATTATTTAAATTTGGATAATCAAGGTATGATCTTAGCAAAAGGTTATGGTTATCCTGGTGCTAGTACAGAAAACAAATATAAGGAAGAAGCCTATAATTTAGGTAGAAGTTTATAAGATTAGAATAGGAGAGCTGAATTATGAAGGAAAAAGAATTTGAAAAGGTAAATGTTTTTGGAAAGGGAAATCCGAATGATGCTTTTAAAGAGTATTTTATAGGGAATAGTTTTTTAAATCCATTAGTAGATCAAACTAGCCCAATATTTTTGGCAAATGTAACCTTTGAACCAGGATGTAGAAATAACTGGCATATCCACCATGCAGATAAAGGTGGAGGACAAATTTTAATTTGTACTGCAGGATATGGTTGGTATCAAGAAGAAGGAAAAGGTGTGGTAAGTTTAGAACCTGGGAAAGTTATCGTAATTCCAGCTAATGTAAAACATTGGCATGGAGCGAAAAAGGACTCTTGGTTCTCACATATTTCAATTGAAGTACCAGGTGAGGAAACATCTAATGAATGGTGTGAACCCGTATCAGATGAGGAATATGATAAATTATAATAGGAAAAAATTTTAAAGAAAGTAAATGATATAATATCAAACAAACGTTCGTTAAAAATATTGACAATCGATTTTCTTTACTATACAATTTAATTGTAGGAGTTAAGAAAGGAGGTTGCGAATGAATCAGCAAAACGAAATAATTATCTTTGAAAATCAAAAAGTCAAACTTGAGGTAAATGTGCAAGAGGAAACTGTATGGTTAAATACTGAACAAATGGCTGAATTATTTGGCAGAGATTATAAAACGATTAGAAAGCATATCAATAATATTTTAAAAGAAGAGTTGAATGATGAAAGGGTTGTCGCAAAATTTGCGAATACCACTGAACATGGAGCCATTGCTGGAAAAATGCAAACACATATGATAGATTATTATAATCTTGATGTCATTATCAGTGTCGGCTATCGTGTGAAGTCTCAAAACGGTATTATTTTTCGAAAATGGGCAAACAAGATATTAAAAGATTATATGATAAAAGGTTATGCTATTAATCAAAAAAGGTTAGAATATCTAGAAAAAACTGTAAAATTAATAGATATTGCAAATAGAGTTGATGAAAAATTAGAGAATAATGATGCCAAAGAAATTTTGAGAGTAATAGGAAGTTATTCAAAAGCGCTTGATTTATTAGATGATTATGATCATAGAACATTGTTAAAACCTAGAGGAAATAGTAGTAAAAAGCGAATAAAATATGAAGATTGTTTAGACATAATTAATAAATTAAGATTTCATGAAGAAAGTAATATTTTTGCTATTGAAAGAAATAGAGGGTTAGAAGCAATCATCGGTAATATTTATCAAACTTTTGATGGGAAAGATGTTTATTCGAGTATCGAAGAAAAAGCTTCTAATTTCTTATATATGATTGTTAAAAACCACGTTTTTGTGGATGGAAATAAACGAATTGCAGCAACGTTATTTATCTATTTCTTAAATTATTATGATATTTTGTATAAGGATAGCAAACAAGTTATTGATAATAATACTTTGACGGCTTTAACATTACTTATTGCAGAGTCAAATCCAAAAGAAAAAGAAGTTATCATTGATTTGGTTATGAATTTTCTTAACTAAAATAAATTTGAATAAATTCCAGTCTTCTATCAAGAAGAAGCTTTTTGGCTTTTCTTGTTTACACGTTATTTTATGCCTTTCTTTTAGCACCTAGTTGTATCATCGGATATATAAAAGAACTTGTAAATACCAAAAAAGAGTGGTAGAAAAGAAATAAGAAAAGTGAAGACAGACAAATTTTTTGTCTGTTTTTATTTCTTTCATAAAGAAAATCTTTATCTATCAAACGATCTATGTTATAATGTGGGTAAGAAAAACGGTGGAGTGAGAGTATGAAGAAAAAAATAAATTTGACACTTTCTATTCTTTTTTATATCTTTGCTCTTTTGGGAATTCTTTTCTATGTAACAATTGAATTTACGAAAACGATTATGTTATCAGAACTTGGACGTTTATTTTTCTTGGGAACTAGTTGTATCTTTCTTTATTTTGGTGCCTTTTTCCTTTCAAAGAAAAGAAAAAACAATCAACCAATGAAGATAAATTTATGGATTTTCTTTTTTATGTATCTTCTTCTTTTAATTACACTAACTTTATTTGATCCGATGTGGGGAAGAAATGGTCTTTCAATCTCTTGGTCATTCGAAACGTTTAAACAATATTTGGATACTCGGTTTAATATAATTCCGTTTACTACTATTTTTGGATATTTAAAAAGCTTTGATAGTCTATATGCAACAAGGACAATTTTCTATAATTTATTAGGAAATTTTGTTGCGTTTATGCCAATGGCTTTCTTTTTACCTTTGCTTTTTCCAAAACAAAAAAAATGGAAAAACTTTGTTCTTACTATCGTTTTTATGGTTTTAGGAATTGAACTTACCCAACTAATTACGCTATCTGGTAGTTGTGATATTGATGATCTTATTTTAAATGTTTCTGGAGCTTGTCTTTTTTACGGATTTTTAAACATTCCAACGATTTCTGCTTTCATAAAAAATATTTTCTTATTAGAAAAACAGAAACTTTCCAAAAAAGAATTGCTGAAAATCTTAGGTTTTGTGGTTGTTATTGTTGGTTTTCTTTTTGGATTGGTCATTCTTCGGGATCATAAATATCAGAAAAACTTAGAAGAATATCAACAAACCTATGCTTTGGATATAGAAGTTATCGATAAAAGAAAGGAATGCGGAGTAGCAGAAGCGTTTTATGAAGATGAATATTATATTTATTCTCTTCCTTGTGGGAAAAGTGATGAAGTTTATGTTAAAATAAAGAAAGAAAAAACGTATTCGATAAAAGAAATTTGGAATCAAGAAGAATTTAAAGATCGAATTACCATAGATACTTTAAAAGATGCTGGACTTGATGTTACAAAAGAAAGAAAATACCAAGCAATCGAAGTAAGTGGAAAAGGGAATGTGTCTCCATCCATTTCTATTTCAGATCCAAAGATAATAAAGGTGGAAGAAGGAGAACATTTTTTAACCATTCAGGATTCTTCGGAAGAACCTTTTTACGAATTATACTTTTTTCTCATTCCTTTAAAAGAAGGAAAAACAGAAGTAGAAATTCGATTAAACGATATGGAAAGTAATCGAAAAATATCTTCGAAACGATACTTAGTTACGGTAGATGAACAGTTACATGTTCTTTATGAAGAAATATAGAAAGGAAAATGATTCGATGAAAAATATTTTATGGGGGATTTTCTTTGTTGTATTTGGTCTTATTTTAGGATTAAATGCGCTTGATCTTACCAATATTAATCTTTTCTTTGATGGGTGGTGGACATTTTTTATTATCCTTCCTTGTTTTATTGGCCTTTTTGGAGAAGAAGAAAAAACCGGCAATTTGATTGGTCTTTTGATCGGTGTTCTTTTGCTTTTGTGCTGTAATGGGATGATTCCTTTTGATCTTATTTGGAAACTTGCTTTTCCTATTTTGCTTATTCTTATTGGACTTTCTTTTCTTTTTAAAAATTCTTTTCCAAAAAATAAGAAAAGAAACAAAGAAGATATGAAAGAATATTGTGCGACTTTCTCCAGTCAAACTTTAGATTTTGAGAAAGAACCTTTTGAAGGTGCCAATATAACCGCAGTCTTTGGTGCGATAACCTGTGATTTACGAAAAGCAGAAATACCCGATGAAGTTGTGATCGAATGTTCTTCGATTTTTGGAGGAATTGATCTTTATTTACCAGACGATGTAAATGTGAAAATAAAATCAACTTCCATTTTTGGTGGTGTTTCCAATCATAAGAAAAAACCAGAAAAAGCAAAAAAAACAATTTATATTCAAGCCATGTGCTTATTTGGAGGAATCGATCTTAAATGACACAAGGACAAAAGATAATAAAAGTTTTCGCAATCGCTCTTGCAATCTTTTTAATTATGAATATTATTTCTGCAATTTTCTGGATTCTTAGTTTTTTTGGTGGAGCTTTTGGACTTTATAAAGAAGAAGGTTTCAAAGAAAATATGGAAACAATTTCTACTTCTGGAGATACGATTCAAGAGTTAAAAGTGGAACTAAATTCTACCAATTTAGAAATTAAAATAGGAGATACTTTTAAAGTAGAGACAAATAATTCTAAGATTACTTATAAAAATGAAAAGGGAAGAGTGGTTTTGAAAGAAGAAGGTTCTTTCTGGTCTGGAATCGGGGAGAAAACAAGTCTACTTCTTTATCTTCCAAATGATGTCCTTTTACAAGATGTAGAAATTGAATCTGGAGCAGGATCTTTGACGATTGAAAATCTTACGGCTGAAACTTTTGATTTAGAGCAAGGTGCTGGGAAAATTGTTTTAGAAAATGTAAGGGTTTCAAGGCAAACAAAGATCGATGGTGGAGCTGGGAAAATGGAAATTTTATCAAGTTCTTTTCATCGTCTTGACTTAGATTTAGGGATGGGAGAATTTGTTTTTGAAGGACAGTTAACGGGAAATAATGAAATGGATAGCGGAATCGGAAACGTAGATATGACCTTAACCGATGGTCTTGAAAACTATACCATCAAAGCACAAAAAGGAATTGGGTCGATGGAAATCCGTGGACAAGAACAATCGGGAGAGATTACTTATGGAGATGGTATTACCAATCTTAAGGTAGATGGTGGAATTGGAAAGATTACCATAAATTAATAGGAGAACATTATGCGAAATCTTAGTAAATTATTTGAAAAGAAAAAAATCGAATATGAAAAATTAAAGCAATACGGATTTGTTAAAAAAAATAATGGTTATTTGTTTGAAAAACAAATGAAAGATCCGAATTTTAAAATTGTTATTGAGATTTCCAAGGAAAAACAAACATCAAAAGTAATCGATTTAGAAACGCAAGAAGAATTTTTTATGGTAGATATTTCTGGAAGTTATGGACAAAAAATTCGGGAAGAATATGAAACTTTATTAGAAGATATCGCCAAGACATGTACAAGCATTGATGTTTTTAAAGGAAAACAAACAAAAGAAATTATCAAGTATGTAAAAGAAACCTATGGTGATGACTTAGAATTTTTATGGAAAAAATTTTCAGAGAATGCGATATGGAGAAATCAAACAAATAAGAAATGGTATGGAGCTTTATTAGTGATTCCAGAAAATAAATTAGGATTCCCATCGGATCAAAAAATAGAAATTTTAGATTTGCGATATCCCAAAGAAAAAATAAAAGATTTTATTGATGAAAAACGCTTTTTTCGTGGATATCATATGAATAAAGATCATTGGATCACCATAAAATTAGATAATCAGGTAAAAACAGAAGAAATCTTTTCTCTTATTGATCTTAGTTATCAATTATCTTTAAAAAAATAAATACCTTTAGGAGAAATGGAATATGAAATTTAAATATACTTTAAACGATCATTACGTAAAATATTATAATGAAGCAATTGGAGTTTCTATTTTAAAAAAGAAATTAAAGAAAAAGAAAACCAAAGTAAGAAGTTATATTTCCTATATTACTTTTCTGTTTGTTTGAATTTTTTCCTTTTTTTACATAATAGGAAAGTCATAAAATA
>CALVWH010000059.1 GCA_944364705.1 uncultured Bacilli bacterium
CTTGGAATTATGGTATCGTAAACACGTTCTTTAAAATAACTTTTGATATCTTCGACAACTTCTAATCCTAAATTGGTTCGATTATCTAGCATCGTTAATAAAACTCCTTCAATATCTAACGTTGGATTTAAAGATTTTTGAGCAAGCATAATGGTATTTAAAAGTTGCATAATTCCTTCCAAAGCAAAAAATTCACATTGAACTGGAATAATAACAGAATTCGCAGCAGTTAATGCATTGCTTGTTAGAAGACCCAAAGAAGGAGGACAATCGATAATGGTATAATCAAAGATTTCATTTGCTTTTTGCAAATGTTTTTTTAATTGATTTGCTTTATTGAAATCTGGTTGATTTTTTCCCATTTCCATAAGTTCGATGTCTGCACCTGCTAAATTGATGGTTGCCGGTATTACATATAAATTTTTAAATTTTGTTGCGATAATTGACTGTTCTAATGTTGCACGATCCGTTATTAAATCATATGTACTTTTTTTAATATCTGCTTTATTGATTCCTACTCCAGTCGTCGCATTTCCTTGTGGATCCAAGTCAACCAATAAAACTTTCTTTTTTAAATATCCTAAAGAAGCTGCAAGATTAATACTTGAAGTAGTCTTCCCAACGCCTCCTTTTTGATTTACGAGTGCAATTATCTTTCCCATACTATCACCATTTTCTAATCATACTATAGTATATTTTATCATAACTAAAAAGAGAAATCCATTCTTTTTCTGTTTTTCAAAAAAAAAGATCTTTCGATCTTTTATCTTTTTGAGAATTGTGGTGCTCTACGAGCTGCTTTTAATCCTGGTTTTTTACGTTCTTTACTTCTAGAATCACGAGTAATAAATCCAGCTTTTTTTAAGATTTGACGATAACTTCCTTCGTTTCCTTCATTTTCTTGATCATAGTTAAGTAAAGCTCTAGCAATTCCTAAACGAATAGCTCCAGCTTGTCCAGAAAAACCTCCACCATTTACTTTTGCAGTAATATCAAAAGTTTCTTCATTGTTTGTAGCAACTAAAGGTTGTTTTAAATCCATAATGTTTGTTTCATATGGAAAAAATTCTTTTACATCTACACCGTTAACGGTAATTTTTCCAGAACCTGGAATCATTCTTACTTGCGCAATTGATGATTTTCTTCTACCGGTTCCAATAAATACTCTTTCTTTTGCCATTGATAATCCTCCTATTTAACTTTCATTTCTACTGGTTTTTGTGCTACATGTGGATGTTCGTTTCCAGCATATACAAACAATTTTTTAAACATTTGGCGTCCAAGTCTTCCTTTTGGAAGCATTCCTTTAATTGCTCTTTCTACCATTTCAACTGGATATTTTTCTTTCATTTCTTTTGCAGTTCTTTCACGAAGTCCTCCAGTGTATCCACTGTGGTTGTAATAAATTTTGTCTTGTAATTTATTTCCCGTCAAATTTACTTTGTCTGCATTAATAATAATAACATTGTCACCACAATCAACATGAGGAGTAAACGTTGCTTTATGTTTTCCTCTTAAAATGTGTGCTGCTTTTGTAGCAAGACGTCCAAGATTTACATCCGTTGCATCGATAACATACCAATTTCTTACAACGTCTTCTTTTTTTTGCATATACGTATCTTTCATCTTTTTACCTTCCTTTATCTAATTTTTAGTAAGTTTTCCCAGGACTTACTAAGAATGGGATATAAAATGTACCAATTAGAATAATACTAAATTTTTTTACAATTGTCAATAAAAATCAGCGTTTTTAAAAAATATTTTATAAATTTAAACGTTTCTTTCTTTTTTTCATAAAAATGCATATTTTTCCTAATTTAAATCCGATAAACGCTTTACGATAAAATGGATAAATGGTATACTTACTATATATTAGAATAATAGGTGGAATTATGAAATTAATTATTGCAGATAAAGAAAAATTAAATTTTTTTAAATTACCAGAAAAAGTAGAAGATTCTTTTCTTATTACTTATCATTCAATCCTTGACGACGAAGAAAAAAACATCAATATACAGGCAGAAAATAATCTATGGTATATTCAAAGCAACGATAATACAAAAATCATCGAAAACGGAGAAAAAAAAGAAGCGATTGCTTTAGCAAACGATAAAGTATTTCAAATAACCTTCATAGATAATGAAGAACAAGTTTTTGTTATATGCCTTTCAGAAAATCAATCCTTCCTAGATTATGCCACCAACAACATGGAACAAATTTCCATCGGATCTTCCATGATGGATCATATTTCCTTTCAGCAATCTGGTATTTTAGAAAATCAAGTTTTATTAAAAAAAGAAAAAAATCAATGGATCTTATCTTCCAAAGAAGGAGCACCTGTTTATATTAATAAAAAAAGATATCAAACAAAAGTTTTGCAAATTGGCGATGAAATTTTTCTCTTAGGATTAAAACTTATTTGGCTTAACTCCTTTTTTCGAATTCAAAAAAAAGAAGGAAAAATCAAAATCAATCAATTAATTCCAATTTCCTTGCAAAGAGAAGATAATCATAATTATGAAAAAGTAACCAATAAAGAAAAAAAAGCTTTGTTATATAAAGAAAATGAATACTTTTTTCATACCCCTAGTTTAAAACCAATTCTAGAGACAGCCGAAATTGAAATAGAAAATCCACCAGCAAAAGAAAGGGATCGACAATTACCATTAATTTTAACCGTTGGGTCTTCTCTTGTTATGGCTTTAGTTTCTTTAGCAACTTGCGCCTTTTCTTTTATTAGTATTAAAAATGGAACCAGTACTTGGCAAGCAGAATCTTTATCGATTATTATAGGAATTTCTTTATTTATTGGAAGTGTTTTATTTCCGGTTGCGACTTACTATTATGAAAAACATATCATGAAAAAAAGAGAAGAGAAAAGACAACAAAAATATAGTAAGTATCTTGAAGAGAAAAGACAAAAAATCGTTTCGGTTTTACAACAACAAACGAATATTCTAAAACAACTTTATTTAGATTGTAACGATTGTCAAAAACTAATTTTAACCAATCAATCAAATTTATGGGATCACGAAATTCAAGATAATGATTTCTTAACGATTCGCTTAGGAAAAGGAAAAAGAAAAGCGAACCTTAATATCATTTATACCAAAGAACGTTTTTCCATCGATGAAGACAATCTTCAAGAAGAAGCAAACAAATTAATTCATTCGGATCTTTCTATGCCAGATGTTCCAATCACCGTCTCTTTAATTGAATATCCGGTGTTTCCAATTATTTTAAATACTAAATATAAAAAAGAATACATTTATGGAATATTAATGCAACTTATGGCATATTACAGTAGTTCCGATTTAAAACTTGTTTTCCTTATCAATGAGAAAAATGTTTCTCTTTGGGAACCATTCAAATATTTAGCCCATTCTTTAGATGATCAAGGAAAAATCCGTTTGTTTGGATATTCGGAAGAAGATTTAAAAAATATTTCGAATTATTTAGAAGAAAAATTAAATGAACGGATCAAATTTAAAAAAGATTTACCAGTAGATTCGGATTTAAATAAAATTGAAAATGCAAAAGAAAATTACAAATTATTTTCTAGTTATTATTTAATTATTACCGATCATATTTTAGAAATCAAAAATTTAAGTATTATGGAAAAATTATTACAAACAAATGCAAATTATGGATTTTCTATTTTAATGTTTGAAAATGCCATCAAAAATCTACCAAGTCGTTGTAATTACTTTTCCAACATTTCTGATCATGATGCTGGATTATTTAGTAAAAATATAAGTTCCAATAGTCAAAATATTTTTACTCCAGAATTTTTAAAAGAAAAAACAATTCTTCCATCCATTATGAAAGTCGCAAACATTCCTGTAGGAAATGAAGATGAAAATTCTACGTTACCACAAACATTAGAATTTTTAGAAATGTATAAAGTAGGAAAAATCGAACAATTAAATATTAAAGGAAGATGGATGGATCATAACCCTACCCTATCTTTAAGTGCACCTGTTGGCGTTCATCCAAATGGAAATCTCTTTGAACTCGATCTTCATGAAAAAGCACATGGACCACATGGTTTAATCGCTGGTTCTACTGGTAGTGGAAAATCAGAATTTATTATCACTTATATTTTATCAATGTGTATCAATTATAGTCCAAAAGAAGTTCAATTTGTTTTAATTGATTACAAAGGTGGAGGTCTTGCTGGAGCTTTTGAAAATCGGGAAAAAGGGACGAAAATCCCCCACTTAGTAGGAACCATTACCAACTTAGATACCTCGGAGATGAATCGAACGTTAGTATCCATTCGAAGTGAATTAAATCGGAGACAAGCTTTATTTAATCAAATCAAAAACGAACTCGGAGAAAGTACAATTGATATTTATAAATATCAAAGATTTTACCGCGAAGGTTTGATTCAAGAACCAATTGCTCATCTATTTATTATTTCTGATGAATTTGCCGAACTAAAAAGTCAACAACCAGATTTCATGAACGAATTAATCTCAACAGCCAGAATCGGAAGATCTTTGGGAGTTCACCTTATTCTAGCAACTCAAAAACCAAGTGGAGTTGTCGATGATCAAATTTGGTCAAACACGAGATTCAAAGTTTGTTTAAAAGTACAATCCGAAGCCGATAGTCAAGAAATGTTAAGAAAACCAGATGCTGCTTCTTTAAAAGAAACCGGAAGATTTTATCTCCAAGTTGGATACGATGAAGTTTATGAAATTGGTCAATCCGCATGGAGTGGTGCGAAATATATTCCAACCGATCTCATTGAGAAAAAAGTAGACGATTCGATTAATTTCATAAGTAATAGTGGAACCATTATTAAAAGCATTAACGATACCATAAAAAAAGAAGATTTATTAGAACGAGGAGAACAATTAACCAATTTAGTAAAATATTTAACACAAATTTCAATCAAAGAACAATTATATCCAAGACCTTTATGGTTACCAAGTTTACCAAAAGAAATTTACTTAAACAATTTAATTGAAAAATATCATTTTCAAGCAAAACCTTACGAATTTATTTCCATTATTGGAGAATATGACGAACCAGAAAATCAAAAACAAGACATTCTTACTTTAAATTTAACAGAATCTGGAAACATTCTTTTATATGGAATTACCGGAAGTGGAAAAGAAAATCAAATCATGACGATGCTTTATTCTTTATGTCTTTATCATCATCCACAAGAAATTAATATTTATATTATGGATTTTGGTGCAGAAGTTTTAAAAGTTATGGGAAAAATGCCACAAGTTGGAGATTATGTTACCACTTATGAAAATGATAAAATTTATAATTTACTACAAATGACAGAAAAAGAATTTCATCGAAGAAAACAAATTTTATCGGAATTTGGTGGAAATTTTGATGCTTATAATAAAAAAGAAGCACAAAAGCTTCCATTAATGTTTATTATTATTAATAATTATGAAAGTTTTATTGAAAATTATGGAAATTTAGAAGATTCTTTTAATCGATTATTTCGAGAAAGTAGTAAAACAGGAATTATTTTCCTTATCACAGCATTAGCTGGAAATTCCCTTACTACTAGAGTATCTCAGAATTTCTCAACCATCTATGCCCTTCGTTTTAATGATGATTATGAATATCGATTCCTTCTAGATGCTCCTGCTACGTTAGTTCCGAAAAAAACATTTGGAAGAGGTCTTACGAAAGTAAATGGAAAACCGTTAGAATATCAAAGTGCTTACCTTACGATTTTTGATCAAATAAATGATACGGTAAAAGAAATCGCCATTCGTTTAACGAATTACTATAAAGTAAAAGCAAGAGCAATTCCGACCATTCCAAGTAAAATTAGTTTTGATACGTTAAAACAATACGTTACGGATTTAACAAAAGTTCCACTTGGAGTAAATTTGGAAGACATTTCGATTGCTACTTATGATTTTTTTAATCCAAAGATTACATCAGTGATTGGAAATGATATTCAAATTTCATCTGAATTTTTAAGTGATTTTTATAAAATGATTTCTTCGGTTCCAAATACCATTGTTTTAATGTTAGATTTCTTCTTAACTATTAAAATACCAGAAAAGATCGCAAGTACTACAGATCCGGAGGAATTTATTCCAACGCTAGAAAAAGTTATGAAGAAAGAAGATCAACCATCTGAACATCGAATTGTTATTTTAACTGGTATTGCAGATTTCTTCGATAATAGTATGTATGAAGAGGAATTAAAAGATCGTTTAAGAGCTTTATTAGAAAATTCTCAAAATTATCCAAACACTTCGTTTATCCTCATTGATGAATATCAAAAGTTTAGAGATGTTACGTTTGAAAAATGGTATCAAAAGAATAACAATAATTCTGGTCTTTGGATTGGAGAAGGAATTGAAAATCAAATTATTTATGCTTTAAAAGAAAATCCAAGAAATGAAACAAAAGAACTTACCAACAATATCGGATATTTGATTACAAACGGAGAAAGTACTTGTATCAAAGTAATTGCAGGTGATGAATAATGAAAAATAAAGTTTTAGTTCGATTGCTTGTTCCAGAAATCGATGAAGAATATAGTATTTTTTTACCAGTAAATAAAAAAATAGGAAATTTGCTTCTTTTACTAAACAAAGCGATTTGTGAAATAACCAATGGAGAATGGAAATTAGCAAGCGATAATATATTAATCAATAAAAATACTGGTCAAAAATATGAAGCAAATCAATTACTTTTAGAAACCGATATTCGAAATGGTAGTGAATTACTTTTGTTATCTTAAGAACGAGAAATCGTTCTTTTTTTTATCAAAAAAAAAGTACTTAAAAAAGTACCTCCTTATTTTGTTATAATAATGTCTTCTATTTTTTTTATAGAAATTAACATTTGTTCTTGATAGTTATCAAAATTATAAACTTTGTGCTGAAAGCTTTCTTCATATTTATCGATTTGTTTTTTTAAAGATTCCACGAGATATTGTACCTCTTGAATTTCTTGTTTTATAGAAAAAGAACTAGGAACGGAAAGTTTTGATGAAATTTGATAAGATTTTTGTATAGAATCTTTCATATTTAAAAGACATGGCTGCAACTCTTCTTTTAAATAGTCGGTATCAACCTTAAAATATCTATTCATCAAATCGATTATGGGATATCAAAAGGCTTAGTTCACTTGATGTTTTTAATAAGAAGTTTGCATATTCTTTTAAAATTTTTCCAACTTCATCATATACTTTACAACTTTGAATCATATCTTCTTTGGTTGCTTTCGCATCGATTCCACTCCAACTATCTTCTTTATTGATTAACGTTTTAAACGTAGAAATGTATTGTAAGTATTGATTGGATAAAGACAGTAATGCTCTTCCATCCTCATTCATTTTTTTAAGATCGGATTGAATTTTCATAAGGAATCCTCTACTTTCTCATTTCTTTTTCCATTTGTATTAATATTTGTTTTGTTTTTTCTATGGTTTTCAATAAAGTTTGTTTTAATTGAAGAAAAAATTTATAATTTTGTCCATCAATTTCATATCCATTTTTTAAATTTTTAACAAATAAATTTAGCTGCTCTTCGCATTGTTCTAAATTCATTTGCAACTGTTTTAAATCTTTTTGTAGTTGCAAATAAATTTTTTGGATTTGATATTGATCAAAATACATTATTTTGCTATACTATCAAAACTTGTTTTTCCACTTACTTGTTCTGAAGTTTTGTATTTTGAAGATAATTGATCCAAAGTAGCAGTAAAATTATCTAATTTTTGAGTAAATTTTTTTGCTTCAGTAACTGCTCTATTTGTCATATTTTTATAAGACGAAATCGCAGCAGATCCTTTAATTGCTTTTCGAATAACTGCTTGATCAATGGTTGCAATTTGACCAATTTTTTTATTCAATGTTTTTTCGTAAGTTTCAATTGCTCTTTTAATGTTTGCAACTCCATTTACGTCGATTCCTCGAACATTAACTGCCATAGTATCACCTTTCTTTCTATCTTATTTTTGTTGAACCAGCTTTGTAGTTGTTTCTTTGGAATGTTGTAAATTCTTCTTTATATTTTTCTAAACCAGATTGAATTTGTGTGTTAATTTGACTAACGATTTCATATAGCTCTTTTGCAGCTACTTTTAAATCGCTAATAAAAGCTTCACAGTCTTCTCCACTCCAGTAAGTGCGAATGGTTTTTACCATATCTTTAAATTCTGCTCCATCTACAGAACATACTTGGCAAGCTTCTAACGTTTCTTTTCTTACTTGTTTTTCAATATCATTTAAACCAGTATTTGAAATTGCGATATCTGCTTTATTCATGCTTAATGCCATAGTATCACCTCCTTATGCTTTCATTCATTGTGGTGCGCGCGGAATCACTTAATACAGATTGATAACGATTCACTATTTCATTATAAAGATTGCTATAATCAAGAAAACTTTCCGAAACAAGATCTAAATTTTTGTAAAAATTTAGAAACTTATCCCGAAAAGTTTCCGCAGTTTCCCCTTTATAATAAGTTGCTGTATGGTCGATAACATTTTTATAGTCCATAAAAATACCATGAATATCGTCATGAAATTTTAACATAAGTTTGCTAAATTCACGCATTTGTGTTTCGTTAATTCCTATTGTATCTTTCATGATAACACCACCATCTTGTAGAAATATCTCCCTACTATGGTCAGTATAACATAAAAACATTAGATTATCAATATAGATTTGTAAAGTATGTAAACCCAAAATTTTTTATAAAAAAAACCAAGAAATTATGCTTTTTTTTCTTGGTTCAATCCATATTTACGATTAAATTTTTCAATGTTACCTCTTCTAGAAGCATTTGCTTGTTTTCCTGTATAGAAAGGATGACATTGATCGCATACTTCTAAGTGGATTTCTTCTTTGTTTGAACGAACTTCGAAGGTATTTCCACAAGCACAAGTAACTTTTGTATTCATATAAGTTGGATGAATTCCTTTTTTCATATTCTCTCTCCTTCCGCCATGACAATTTTTTTCGTCATAGTAATTCATAGCGAATATATTATAACAAGTTTTTTTTCAAAGTTCAAGCTTTTTCAAAAAAAAAGAAACCTTAATTGTTTCTTTTTCCAAAAATTTGAATTAAGTGAATAAATAAGTTGATAAAATCTAGATAAAGTTCCAATGCACCAATGATTGCTAAATTATCTTCTGGAACAATTCCATCTAGTCTTTTAATTTTTTGAATATCATAAGCGATATAAGCTAAGAAGATAACAATTGCAATAACGTTAATGATAAAATCAAAAGTATCACTTAATATGAACAAATTAATAACTCCACAAAGTAGGATTGCTAAAAGTCCCATAAATAAAATGGTACTTAATTTTGATAAATCCATTTTGGTTACAGATCCTATAAAAGCAAAGATTGCAAATACAACCGCAGTAACTAGGAACATATACATAATGGATGGCATCTCAAACAATACAAAAACGGCTGCAAAGGTTAAGCCAGAGATTAAAGAATAGAATAAGAATGCAAAAATTGCTCCACCTTTACTCATTTTCATCAGTCTTGCCGATAATACGATGACGGTAATAATTTCAGCAAGAAAAATAAACCAATATAAATTTGTTGAAAAAATATTATAAAGCATATTCACATTTGTTGAAACATAATAACCAGTTACAAAAGTTATTAATAAGCCTAAAAACATCCATAAAAACATTTTTGAATATAAACTATTTCTCATAATTCACCTCTTTTTATTACTATACCATTTTTTATGATTTTAATAAAGTGTTTTCTAATTGATTTTTAATCTTATAATAAATCATTTCTTGACCAGATTCATTTATTTGCATATTTTCATACATATTTTCTTTCAAATAAGGATCATAATCAATAAATAATATATTTTCTTGATCACAAATTTTTTTTAATTCTTGATTCACATAAGTAATATATTCTTCTTTGATTTTTCTTTCGGGATTATAAATTCCTAAAAAGAAAATATCTTCTTTGCAATACATTTTTATTAAATGAATTAATTCTTTTGCATCTTTTATATAACTATCTATGTAGTCATAATTGCTTTTTCTATTTTGTTCTAGGATTAACTGTTTTTGTAAATCTTCATTTCCAACCGAGATTAAAACCAAATCAGCTTTAATTAATGCATTTTTTATTGTATGATCTTTTCCTTGGATAGTTTTCTTTTCATTTTCTTTTATTTTATAAATCAGATCAGTTGTTCTTAAATTTGGTTCGCTAAATTCAGAAAGATAGACTTCTAGCAAATCTTTTTTCTGTAAATAATTTTTTACTTTTAAACTATAATTGTTTTTAGATAATCCATTTTGGTCACTTAAAGAAAGAAAATATA
>CALVWH010000060.1 GCA_944364705.1 uncultured Bacilli bacterium
TTATAGCTCGTTCCAACGTGCTTACGTATTGAGTATATGCGCTGCATAATGTGAGGGATAAATACCTAATGATATTTGATGTTTATAATAAAGAATATTATATTGTAACCTTTTTATCAATTTTAGATTTAGCCAAAAAAGAAGAACTAAGAATTGAACAAGAAAAGAATTTTCAACAAATTATTATAGAAGCGAGGTCATAGAAGTGGAAGCAGTTATTGAAGGAATGCTGTTTTTAGCAGGAGATGAAGGAATTGAAAAAGAAAAACTACGTGAAGTTTTAAAGATATCAGAAGAACAATTAAATAAAGATATTGAGCAATTAAAAGAAACGTATCAAAGTGAAAAAAGAGGAATTCGTTTAGAAATTATCGGAAATAATTTAAAATTAGTTACCAAAAAAGAACACAAACAATATTATGAAGATTACTTTTCTTTTGATCTGGATACAACACTATCCCCATCTGCATTAGAAGTATTAGCAATCATTGCTTACAATGAACCAATCACAAGAGTGGAAATCGATGAAATTAGAGGAGTAAACTCATCTCATCAAGTTCGAAAATTAGTTCAAAAAAACATGATTGAACCAAAAGGAAAATCAAATTTACCAGGAAGACCTATGCTTTATGGAACAACGACAACTTTTTTGGATTATTTCGGATTAGAAAGTATTCAAGATTTACCTAAAATGGATATGGAAGAAATCGAAGAATTAGATTTGTATGATTCTAAGTATACAGAAAAATAAAAAAGTATAAAAAAAATTTCAATTTTCGTTGAAATTTTTTTTTTAATGTTTTCTTTTTTCTTTCATTTATGGCAATGTATTGCTTTAATAATTCTTTCCTATCGATCATTAATGGTTTTCCAGTTTTATAATTATATCTAGTAAACATGGAATAGTAAGTAGAAAGAGATTATACTTTTATAGAATTTGATGCTTTAATTTTTTCGTTTGTAAAAATTTCTATATAAGTTCTTTTCCTTTGTTATATTTACAAAGAAAAAAGTAAGATTGAAAATCCTTTTGAACTTCTACTACATATAAATCAAATACGTTATATTTTTTCATAATTATCTTTTCTACTTCTTTTTTTTATGATTTTTTCGATCATAATATAAAGTTAAGGTAAGTAACTTTTGTCTAGAATTTATATTTTTCGTTGTATTTTTAATTTGCTTAAATTTTTCTTGTACTTGTTTCCATGATAGTTTTGCTACAATTTCTCCACATAATATTTATTTATCGGATTCTTTTGATGGGTAAAAAGCATTCGAAGCAATATCTAAAATTTGATTTTCTTTTTCTAAATAAGCATGGTAATGTCCTCCATAAAAAAAATTGGGCATATAGGATAACACTGCTAGATAATCGGTATTTTCTTTTAAAAAATCATAGGTTCTTTCGTAACATTCTCCCATTAAATTTTTATGAAAAATATGATAGGATGGGGTTTTTGAAAAAATTTGACTTGCTTTATATACTTCGATATTTCCTAGAATTGTTTCTAATTTATAGTTTGCGTTATCTCTCTTAATGTTCTGCATTCCTGGCCATGATAGGGGATCAATGTTTTCTATAAATTCCCTTGGGGTTGCTAATAGGTAATAAATCGCATTATGAATGGACATCGAGTACTTAAAATGATAGTCGTTTAAAAGTTTTATAAAAATTTCTTCTTTTTCTGTTCCTTTTAAAGAAAAGTATTCGTATAATAAATCTTCGATAGGATTGCCGGTTGGATAAGAAAGTTCTTTTTCTTTTATTGTTTGCAAATATTTGAGAAGAAAATTTGCTGCGATAAGATTATTTTTTTCATTTGGAATTGTTTCGCGTAATTCTAATTGTTTACAAAAATCTTCGTATTTCATAAAACCACCTGAATTTAAAATGATATGATTCTATAGATATCTGTAAAACATTAAAAATAGAAACCAAATTTTTTTCATAGATTTCTTATTTTTCATGTTCTATAGAATCCTTACTTGAAAATATTGTATCATATATTTTTTTTATTACAAGATAATTTTTTAAAGGAATGAAAAATCCATTTATGATCGATGGAAAGGAAAATTTTGTATTGTAGTTTTTTAGTTTAGTCATTCTTGTTATTCCTATAATTGTTTGTTATCGCTATCAAAAAAAGAACTTTTGACAAGTTCTACTTATACATTATCCGAACACCAAAAGGTTCCGGTTGAATTCTTATGGTGCCGTTGAGGAAGAGGTACAATAATTTTGTAATTTTAACGATATCCAGTAAACTTTTTGACTGATTTTTTTCCTTCCTCATCTATTACTATTTTCGTTTCTGATAATGGTAAAAATAAATGTGATGAATCAACTACAAATTTGTTATATATTAAATCGAAAATTTTAACCTTGAAACTTGAACACTATTTTCTGGTAAAGTAAAAATGCCTAAAATCTCTTCTAGCGATATTTATAAGTAATCATTGGGTTCATATACTCATAATATAGTGTTTTTTTCTACGATTGAATAATTAAGATGATCGAAAACATAATACAAGTGTGTTTTCTAAATTGTTATAAATTTAGTATAAATTATTGTTTTAAGAACATATGTTTGTTATAATCAATTTAGGAATACTTAATTAAATTGGGTACTATTCTCCTTTCCTTTTAAAAGTGGGAGGAGGTGAAATTATGAGAAAATCAGAGAAATATCTTTGTACTATCATAATACTCCTTATTATTGTGATATTAATCATTTTAATAAAAATAGTACCAACTGCATAAGTCGGTACTAATACAAAGAAA
>CALVWH010000061.1 GCA_944364705.1 uncultured Bacilli bacterium
GTAGGATGTCTACTTTTTTTGTTTTTCCAAAAAAACAAAATTTCTTGTTTCTTCACGAAACAAACGATATAGAATATCTGGAAAATCAGATAGGAAATATAGTTTATCAAAATCTTCTTTTTTTAGAGGATCTTTTTGATGTGTCTCATAAAATAAACTTATATTTTTTTCGGATACAGTATTAAAAATTATTTTTTTGTTTTTTAAAAGAAGTTCTTGAAGAATTTCTGGATTATACATGTTAGGTAGTAAAATATAGAAATCGAGATCGATAAAACTTAAATCATCATAGGAAAGTTCTAAACCAATGGGAAAAGGAATGTTTTCTTGTTTTAATTGATTTATTAAATCTTTATTTGAGCTATAAAAAGAAAGGGGAAGGAAAGTATAGTTTTTTATTGTATTTAAAATATCTTGAATGTAGTTTGTATTTTTTAAAAGGATTTCTTTGTGTGTACTTTCTGTTAAAATAGGAAGAACTAAAGAACTGATTTTTAAGTAAATGTTTTTGTTAATATACCGATAGGAATCTAAAATATATTTTAATTCCATAATGGATTCATATTGAAGATCTTTGAATAAACTATTTTGTATGGTTTCTAACGAGATGGTATTTAAAATATTTTCATTAAATGCGACAATCACATGATCTTTGGTAGATGTTATATTTAACATAATTCCATGAATATATTCTTTTTTTTGAATATTGTCAAGAAATACTAAATCATTATATAGTTGGTTTTTGTATGCGATTATTTTCACTATTCATCACCTAATGTAGTTTATGAATGTATAGGTATTTGGTGAACTCTTTATACAATTTGAAAAATAAAAAATTTTAAATAGTTTGTTTCTTCAACATTCCATAAAATTGGATGGTCTGGAGATTGTTTACTTTCAACAATTTCTCTTAAAGATATATTTGCATCTTTTGCTGCACGGTGAAGCATTTCTTTAAAAAGTTTTTCTGACATGAAATGTGAACAAGAGGCAGTGACAAGATATCCTCCTCGTTTTAATATTTTCATTGCTAAATAGTTAATTTCGTAGTATCCTTTATAAGCATTTTTGAGAGAATTTTTTGCTTTTGTAAATGCTGGGGGATCTAAAATAATGATATCATATGGATGAATTTTTTTATTTTTTAATTCGGTTAAATATTCAAATAGATCTGCTTGTTTGGTTTCGATCACGGATTCTAAATGGTTAAGGTTTATATTTTTTTCGGCGATTTGTAAAGCTTGATTGGAAATGTCTAAAGCATGGACTTTTTTAGCATTTCCCATGGCAGCGTTCATTGCAAAGGATCCTGTATGGGTACAGCAGTCAAGGACTATTTTGTTTTTTGAAATGTTTTTTACGTAGAGACGATTGATTTTTTGATCTAAGAAATATCCTGTTTTTTGTCCGTTCGCAAAATCTACTTGATAAAGTAAATCATTTTCTTTGATGGTGACGAAGGTATTGCTTGGATCTTTTCGATGGCAAAAATACCATTGCTTATTTTCTTCCATACCTTCTTTTTCTCTTAAGGATCCGTCGTTTCTTTCATAAATTCCTTCAATTAGAATACCATCTTCTTTTAGAACTTCACAAAGTAGGGGAAAGATGATGTCTTTTCTTTGTTCGATTCCTAAAGAAAAGGTTTGGGTTACTAAAATATTTTCGAATTTATCGACTGTGAGTCCTGGAAAAAAATCTGCTTCTCCAAAAATAATTCGGATACTACTGGTATCTGGCATAACCGTTTTCCGATATTCCCACGCATATTTGATTCTTCTTTTCCAAAAGTCTTGGTCAAAGGTATCGTTGGTGTTTCTTGATAAAATACGAACTCGAATTTTAGAGTGATCGTTATAAAAGCCAGTTCCTAAGTATTTTCCTTTTTCGCTAACAACATCGACAAGTGATCCGTTATCGATTGGAGATTCTATATGTAGTATTTCTCCTTCAAATACCCAAGGATGACCAGTTAATAGTTTTTTTTCTCCTTTTGAAGATAGGATGACTTTTTTATAATTTCTTTCTTTTTTCATTTTTTTTCCTCCAATCAATATTATAGCATGTTCAAGGGAAAAAACGATAAATATTTTCTTTTGTAATTTCTTTCTGGAAGAAATCGTGATATAAATTTTGTTTATCGATTCTTGTCACTTTTTAGTTTTTGTGATATCTTTTTTATATATAAAGAAGGTGCCATATGGAACAAGTTTCATTATTTGAAGAAGAGACGTCTCCTCTTGCCAGTCGTATAAGACCACAGACTTTGGAAGAATTTGTTGGCCAAAAGCATTTACTTGGAGAAGGAAAGATTTTAAAAAGATTAATTGATCAGGATCAAATTCCTTCGATGATTTTTTGGGGACCACCAGGGGTTGGGAAAACGACTTTAGCACAAATTATTGCAAAGAAAACGAAAGCAAATTTTATTAATTTTAGTGCGGTTACCAGTGGAATTAAAGAGATTCGTAAAGTTATGGATCAAGCAGAGGAAAATCGGTTAAGTGGACTCAAGACGATTTTGTTTGTTGATGAAATTCATCGCTTTAATAAGGCTCAGCAAGATGCTTTTCTTCCGTATGTAGAAAAAGGAAGTATTATTTTAATTGGTGCTACAACGGAAAATCCATCTTTTGAGATTAATTCGGCTTTATTGTCAAGGTGTAAAGTTTTTGTTTTGCAACCGTTATCTCAAGAGGATATTGTTTCTCTTTTACGAAATGCTTTAAAAAGTCCGAAAGGTTTTGGGAAAGATAATGTTTTTATAGAAGAAAAAGATCTCAATCTTATTGCAGTTTATGCAAACGGAGATGCAAGAACGGCTTTAAATATGCTTGAAATGTGTGTATTAAACGGAGAAAGAGATCTGAATCAAATTATGGTTACAGAATCGGTAATTAAACAATGTTTAAATAAGAAGTCTCTTTTGTATGATAAAAATGGAGAAGAACATTATAATTTAATTTCTGCTTTGCATAAATCGATGCGAAATAGTGATCCACAAGCAGCGATTTATTGGTTAGCACGGATGTTAGAGGGAGGAGAGGATCCTTTATATATTGCTCGAAGGCTGATTCGGTTTGCTAGTGAAGATGTTGGTTTGGCGGATCCTTCTGCTTTATCGGTTACTGTTTCGTGTTATCAGGCTTGTCATTTTATTGGGATGCCAGAATGTTCGGTTAATTTGACTGAGGCAGTTGTTTATTTATCGGTTGCTCCCAAGTCGAATTCTCTTTATATGGCTTATGAAAAGGCGAAACAAGATGCTCTTACGCAATTAGCAGATCCGGTTCCTTTACATTTACGAAATGCTCCGACAAAATTAATGAAATCTTTGCATTACGGAGATGGGTATCAATATGCTCATGATACAAAGGATCGTCTAACATCGATGGTTTGTCTTCCGGATTCTTTAAAAGGCGTGATGTATTATCAGCCAACGAGTCAAGGAAAGGAGATTCGTGTAAAAGAGCGATTAGAAAAAATAGAATTATGGAAAAAGAATCATGAGGGAAATAAAGATTAAAAAAATATCAGGTTTGATATTTTTTTTTGAGGATTTTTTGATAAAAAAAGGAATGTTATTTTTAGGAGGTTATAGAAAAGGAGATGACTGTATGCAACCAGTGAATGGATATCAAAATGAATTTGAGATTGCAAGATCTTTTCATAGAAAAAAAATAAAAGATTTAAATCCTATGCAAGAGGCTTTTGTGAGGGATTTATTTCCTAATGTTTTGTATGAGGATGTAGTTTTTTGTTTTGTTGATTTTTTGAAGAAAAAGTATGATATCGTTATGACGATTCGGGGAGTATCAAAATATATTAGTATAAAAAAAGGAATAAAAAATTCGGTTCATGTTGAGGGAATTTCTAGTTTTATTCATTTTTTAATAGAAAATCGGGTTCCAAGAGATCAGATTGTCGCTTATTTGAAATATCATTATGGAGATGGTACGACGAATGGAACTGGAGACTACCGAGTATCTTGTGAGGTTTATAAGGAGAGCCATCAAGAGGAAATTGATCAAATTAATTGTTTCATTAATCGAGAAGATATTTTATTGAAGGCAGTGGATCGATTTGTTTTATCAGGAAAGTATCATGGACATTCCATTGATGTTTTGATGTTTGGTTTGAAGGATGATTTTCTTTGGATCAAAAGAGAAGATATTTTTAAAGTTGTATTGGATAAAAAAGATGTATATTCTACGGCGGTTCATTTTGGGCCTTTAACTGTTCAACCACAAAATCGTTGTTTAAATTATAATGATAGGTATGAAAAAGGAAGATATTGTGTGCAAGTGAAATGGTATAATCTTGTGGATGATATTATCGAATTCATGGATAAAAAATGTTGGGAAAATGTATCTGGTTAAAAATTTTTTTGCTTAAAATATTAATTTGTGATGTGAAATATATAAGGGATATTTTAGTGTAAATTTCCATAAAAGAATCTCTAAATTAAAAATGATAGGATAAAATATCTTTTAGCAATTTATATAAGAAGATGATGTTGTGAGTAAAACGAAGTTGAAATAGAGAAAAGTTACTAAAAAAGTAGATAGTTTAGTTAAGAACATACAAAAAAGATGATATGAATTTTTTATATTCAATATCATCTTTTTCAATTCTTGTTTCCAAATTCCATAATTATCTTACAAACTAAGTAATTTTTAGAATAATTTCTTTGCACTCCAAGCTGACTGCGTGAATGGTGCGAAAAAAAAAGAGATATTTCTATCTCTTAAATTTCATATGGAGCGATAACAAAGGTTATTCGAAACTCCTAATAGTAAAAGTTGATAAACAACTAATCACTGAAATAATTATAACATCTTTT
>CALVWH010000062.1 GCA_944364705.1 uncultured Bacilli bacterium
CTAAAACGCGTCACCGTTATATATTTTGTATATAAAGCTCCAAAGGTGAATTCATAAAGGAAAAGGATTTACTTCCACCAACCGTAAACTCTCTATTTCTTTTCTTCTTTATTACTACTCCTTTTTCTTTGCTTTTCTATAGAAGATTATAGCGATATATTTTTTTCTTGTCAAGTCATTATTTCCAATCCAATGATTACGTAATATAGAATTATTTACCACTCAATACTTTTCTTCATCAATTTACTTAAACACATTAAAGTATTTTTTACATTTCAATGTTTTTAATATAATACATCTATCAATCTTATTAAATATTCAATTGCTAAATAACATACATTATATTTATTATGAAGTTCAGTTATAGAAATGCTTTTTTTATTAATTTATTTTCAAATGCTAATTTTTACACGTAAAAACTTCATTTCGATAACTAGAAAGCAAAGTTTATATCAAAGTCTACCAGTTATTTTATTTAGAATTAGAATCTAAAAATTTAATTATTTCGTTATATAAATTTGTATCTTTATTTACTTTAATAGTATTTATCCCTAGCTTTTCTGCAACATCAATATTATCGGCATTGTCATCTAAAAATAATAATTCCTCTGGTTTTAAAGAAAATTTATCTAAAATATGATTATAGAAGTCTGGATTAGGTTTAACTTTATGAATTTCAGCTGAAATTAAAACATCATCTAAATAGTCTACACCTAAGGCCTCTCCTATAAAATTTCTAACAAATGATACATGATTTGTTGCTATAATAATCTTTACATAATTATATTTTTCTTTTACTTTTTTTAATAAATTTTCATCTTTTACTTTATATAATTTACCAATTAATTCTTCAGTCGTTCTCATTAAAATTGAATCCTTATCTATTATTTTTCTTGCTTCCATTAAATAATCAGAATCATTGATATTGCTTCCAAACATTCTTTCTAATCTATCCTCTTCTTCCGTCAAATCAATATTTCTTTCTGTAACTAAAACTCCAACTAGATCAAATGCAACAACTTTAATCATTATTATCCTCGTATAATCAATCTTATAGAAATATTAATTAATTTCTTAGTGATTGATCCCTTTCTATTTATATTTTTTTATTATCTATCTAGATGTATAATAAACACCATACTGTAGATTTGCTCCTATTTTACTACAGACACTTTATGTACTGGCTCAAGGAGATAGTTCTAATTTTTCTCCCCCTAACAAAATGTTTGCTTTTGCTGATCTTGAACCTAGTATTATCCAATCAGGCACATTAGAACATAATGGTAAGATGATTAAACATGATCCAGATCATCTTAGATATGCGATTATGAATATTACAATGTCTATCTTAAGATATTCACCTATATTTTATGACATTTATCTTAAGAAACGATATGAAGGTAATGTCGTAGAGTTACTTTATCTCGTGTTTGAAAAAAACTTATTAGAGTTATTTACTGCCTAGAGAAAAATAACATTGATTTTGATCCGTTTTTATTGAAATAATTAATTTCTCAATTTCTCAAAAATTTCACTTTATGAAATCTTTTTGACGTGGGTTTCTTTCCAATTATAACAAACTATTAAAATTTGTAAATTACTATTGACTTTTAATAGTTTGTCTCCTTAATTAATATTCTCCAAGATCCATAGTTTTCACAATATTTAATAATATTTTCAACATTTTCCAATTTATATTCATATTTATTTTTTATAGGGTTTATTATTTTTATTTTGTTTGTGTCTATTCCATTTAAAATTATAAAATGTCCCCCCTTCATTTTTCTATTATTAAATACTGATGATTCTACGCATAAGATAATAAATTTATTATTCTTTACTTCTTTTAGCAATTCTATTTTACTTAATTTTATTTCCTTAATAGGAATACTATTTTTTATACATTCTTCTATATAATGAAACCCATCAAACTTTAGGTCAATATTAGAATTATTTCTATAATCATAATATAAATTACTTTTATAGCAAAAAATATTTATATTTTTAATTCCACTACTTTTTAAGAAGATTGCTAATTCAGTAATCCAAGTCATTTTAAAATTTAATTGTTCAACATTTATACCAAAATCATTTAAAATATATTTCACACAAGAACTTCCACAGAAAATATTATTCATATAATTATTTTTTTCGTTCTAAAACTAATTTTTTTTGATTGTATATAGTCAAACTGTGTTGTGCTCTCGTACAAACTACATAGAATAAATACTTATCTTTTTCTTGATATAAATGATTTTTATCTGTATATACAATTACACCATCAAATTCTAAACCTTTTGAAATATAAGATGGCAATATAACTGTATTTCCAATTATTTTTTTTCTTTCATCATCTACTAAATTTAAATCAGTTAGTTGATCTCTCAAACTTTCATATAAATCAATTGTCTCAGTGTTATTTTTTGTAATAATAGCAACTCGCTTCATTCCATTAGCTTTCATTTTTCTTATATCATCAATTAATTGATCTATTACTTGTTCGTTTGTAACATCTCTTAAAGTAACTGGAATCGAGTTACTTTTTCTTACAGAGCAAACATTGTTAATTCCTAATATCTGATTTGTAAAATCTATTATTTCCTCACTGGAACGATAAGTTTTAGAAAGTTCAATGTATCTACCTTTTTGATTAAAAATTGAATTTATTTCATTCAAATTACTATAAATATAATAAGGGTTTACGGTTTGATGAATATCTCCTAAAATAGTAAAAGAGGCTCTATCAAATATTTTCTTTAACATTTCAAACTGTAATAAAGAATAATCTTGTGCTTCATCTATAATAACATGTTTTATCATATTGCTGTTTGGATAACCATTTAGTTCAAAATATAAATACATTAATGGTAATAAGTCCTCATATCTTAAAATTTTACTATTTTGAAATATTTCATTTTGGCTTATGCCCGAATTAATTTTAAACTTATTCGAACATATAATGTTAGAATAAATTTTTTTTATATCTAAACTATCATTCAACAACAAACATAATTTTTCTTTTACAATTTTACTATATTTCTTATATGATATATTATTTAAATCACATATATATTCAGAAATAGCATCTAACCTACTAAAAAAAGGTAATTTTGAATATCTTTCTTGTAATAATTGGTTTAATTTATCTTTGGTAATTTCTTTATTATTAATTATTACTCCACTATGAAACAATATATGATTTTTAAATTCTTCAATATAATCATCTAAAAACTCTTTAAATTCATTAGATAATTTATATTTTGTACTTTTGAATTGTTCTTCATCAACAGATTCAGCTCTATAATACCTTTCGATAAATGTTGTAAAATTTTCTATTTCTTTGTAATCTCTAATATATGAGCTAGCAAAATCACTAAATGTAGTTTGTAAAACATTATCTTCCCCTAAATCAGGTAACACATCAGAAATATATTCAGAAAAAATTTCATTAGGTGAAAATATCAATACATTATTAGAAGCAAGATTTTTTTCCTTATAAAGTAAATAAGCAATTCTATGTAAAGCTACAGATGTTTTTCCACTTCCAGCAATGCCTTGAACTATTAAATATTTATCAACTATATTTCTAATAATTTCGTTTTGTTCTCTTTGGATTGTATTGACAATATTAGTCATTTTATCAGAGGAAGAATTCGATAAAATTTCTTGTAAATATTCATCATCAATATTTATATCACTATTAAAACACCTTTCAATCGTTTCTCCGTTTATCTTATATTGTCTTTTTAAAGTTACATTCCCACTTATTATTCCAGCAGGGGCTTCATAAGAAGCAGGTCCAATTCCATAATTATAAAAAAGACTTGCAACTGGAGATCGCCAATCAAAAACATAGAAATCTAAATCTTTCACAATTCCATTTATCCCAATATATATTGAGTCTGAAAATCCATCGTTTTCAAAATCCACTCTGCCAAAATATGGATTGATTAATGACTTTTTTAATTTTTGCAATTTTTTTATATTTTCATTTGTATAGCCTACATCGTTATTTACTTCATACATTCCACTTGCAATTTCAACATCATCAAGCATTGCATTATTTTCCCAAATGTATCTTTTCATCTCATTAATAACATTAATTTTATTTTGTATTGATACATCATCTTGTTTAATAAGAGATTTTATTACTTCTAGAGTCTTTGCTAAATATTGCTGTTCTTGTTCTAATTGTTCTGGAGCAATATTCATCTTTATCAATCCTTTCTTTTTTGATATATTTTAAACTTAATTTTGTCAAAAATCACATAAAAAGTTCCAAAAGCATTTTCAGGATGTACTGCCGCTAAAAATTTTAAATTATTTTGTAAATTACTAATATTATAATCTATAACAGGAAATTCTATTTCATCCATAACAACAATTTTATTTTTAATTATACTACATTTCTCCATTAAAATTAATGATAATACAATTTGTTGTGATAAATTGTTATATAAATTTCTATAATGACAATACTGTTTTATATCATTTGTCTTTTCATATACTTCATGTCCTTTTTCTAAAAAAAATGATAAATCAAAACATATTATTTTATCTTTATTTTTTACAATATCATTGAAAGGAAAATAATTCATGAAACCTTTAATAAAATCTTTTATCGTTATATTTCCCAAAACAACTTGTTTTTCATCACGCATATCTATAATAACAGAATCAGTGTAATTATTAATTACTTTCTTTAATAAAGACTTATCTTCGTGTTCAGTAGCAGAATCTAACACTATAATTCCAAAGCCATCTGAAACTAATTTACCAATTTCATTAAATAAATATGTAGTTTTACCTGTGTTTCGACTTTCAACAAGCAACTGATTATTCTTCATTCTTTAATTCCTTATTTAAAACATTTTCTTCGATCCATGCTTGTATTAGATAAATATACATTTGTCGTCTATCAGAACAATGTGGATCTTCTCTATAAACATTACCAAATTTTCCATAAGCAGAATAGCAACAAGAACAACACATTCCTCTAAACATACATTTACTACATTTTTCTATTGTTTCAGCAGTTCTATTTCTCAATTTAATTATTTCAGGTTTCTTCAACATATCTTCTATTTTTTCATTTAAAACATTTCCCATAACAAATTTTTTCTCACCTTTAAATCCATCACAAGGAAATACATCACCATTCGGATTAACCGAAACTAATTCTCTTGCAGCGCCACATGGATACCTCAAACAAATATAATCTCTAATTGGTGTATAAACATTTTCTTCAAATATATGAACAGAAAAGTTTTCAACATCTATTTCATCTTTCATTTGATGCATCTCTTTAAAACATTTAGCCCATTCCCCAGGTTTTGTAGTTAAGTTATTTTCTTTTTCTCTACCAAGAATATTTACTGGTCTTGGTTTAAAGTTCATGCCAATCTTGTCAAAATATTCCATTATTTGTCTCGGATAATGAACATTATGTTGTCCTATTGTACAAACAGCCCCATCAATATAAATACCATTATCTCTTAATTTTTTAATTCCTTTTTCAATTCTATCAAAAGCACCGTTACCATTAATATCAACTCTAGTTTGATCAGTCATTTTTTTTGGACCATCTAGGCTAACCCCAACACTTATATTAAATTCTTTTACTAAATCTATAAGCTCTTTTGTTACTAAAATACAATTAATTTCTGTTCTATATTTTACTAATTTATCATATTTAGATTTTACAGACTCTACTTTTTCAATAAACTTTCTCATACCTAAAACATTAGTAGAAGCTTCTCCACCTTGAAATTCAAATGTAATAACTTTTACCTGTGGCATAGATAACATACTCTCTATTGTCGCATCCATTACATCCTCTGTCATATTCTCACCCTTAAATGGTCCACAATCAGCAAAACAGTATTTACATCTTAAATTACAACCAGTAGTAATGTTAACTACTATTACACTCGGATAATCAGCAGGAAGTGGAAAATCAAAATCAACTTCAGTTTGTTCCTCATCTTCTGCTAATCCTCTAATAAATAAACTTAACCATTCTTCTTGTGATAATTCGTTATTTTCGTATCTTTCATATTCCTCTTCAGTAAAAGACATCCAAGATCCTAACTCAGGATTTATTAATATTCTAAATTTTTTATTTCCAACTTTTAATGAAAAATTCTCTACTTTGTTAGATTTTATAAATTTTTTATTACTTATATCAAAAGAGCCATCAATCACTAAATCTTTACAATTTTTATCAATTGCTAATCCTTTTAAAAATAATTTTTCCCATTCTATTTCATTAAATAAGTTATTTTCATATTTTTGATATTCATCTTCATTTAAAATTATCTTTGTATTAATATTTTTATTTTTTAATTCATAATTCTCATTAATTTTTGTAACTACAACATCTTTAGACTTTTCGTATTCACGACTTAACCACGGACTTCTCATATCTTACCTCCAACAAATAATTACACAACATAGGAGGTTAATCTTAAAAAACTATTTATGAGTATGGGTTCCGCAACCGTCGTAACCCAATCCTATTTTATTACCAAAAGAAATTTTTATTTTTTTATTTGAAATTTTTGTTTTTAAATTTTTGACAATGTCATTTTTGATAGCCACCTTCTTCATACAAAACCATCCTTTCAATTTTTAAAATTTTTTATAAACCCATAGTTTCCTATGTTGTGTACTAAAAAAAAGATAAAAAACACATGTGTTTGCTATCTTTCAAATTAATAAATTACTAAGCAAACACACTTACCCATTTAAATTTATTATATATATAATCCAAAAAAAGTCAATAACAAAATCGTAATTATTTTTATGTCGTTAAATTTAATTTGAAATTTCTTTTTATTGTAAAGAGTCTTGTTTTTTTTATAATTTAACGAAAAACGGAATTTAGTAATAAAATTTACAAATTATTTTTTATAAGAAGTTAAATATTCTTTCATTTGTTTTTTTAATTTTTTTTCACGTTTTTTTAGTTGTTGGTATTCGATAAGGTAATCACGATATTGTTCAAAGTTTCTTTTTTCATTTTCTTTTTCTTTGAAGGAAATTCCCATGTCTGCTAGTTCTTTTTTTAGTTGTTCTACCCTAGTGACCCCGACTCCTCGAAAGGAAAGTAAAGGGTCTCCTTGTCTATCACAATTTTCTAAATAGTCAAAAAGATCTTGAACGGTTTTGATTTTTGCTCTTAGAAAGGCATGAATCGTTGTTATGGATATATCTAAAGATTGAACTGGTATTTGATAGGCATATGGATTGGCACAAAAGTTTGGATTTTTCTTTTTTTCTAAATGGAATCGTAAAATTCCATCAAAGGTGAAATTGTTTTGAATGGCAGAATCTAAAGCGGTTTGTTTGTCTATTTTATCAACTTGATATTTTTTTAAGTTTTTAAGTCCTTCTATTCCATACCATGCAAAAAGTTTTTCTATTTTTTCTTTGGTTTTTTCAATTACAAATCGTAATTCACTGTAGTGAAGTATTTTGTTTGAAAAATGGTGTTCATAGTATATTTTCGCTATCCGGCTATACTGTTCGTTTTTTAACAGCAAGCTTAATAAAAGGATTTCTTTTGGTTCTAAGCAGAAACTTAAAACATCTTCTTTTATTAATTCGTTTATTTTTAATATAAAATCTTGTCCCAACTTACCTTTCCCAAGTTCTTGATTTTGGATTTGCTGATATTCAATCGTGTAATCATAAGATTGTTCAAAATTTATTTTTTCTTTGAAAGAGATTCCCATGTCTGCTAGTTCTTTTTTTAGATGTTCTATCCTAGTGATCCCAACTCCTCGAAAGGAAAGTAAAGGGTCTCCTTGTCTATTACAATTTTCTAAATAGTCGAAAAGATCTTGAACGGTTTTGATTTTTGCTTTTTGAAAGGCATGAATCGTTGTTATGGATATGTCTAAAGATTGAACTGGTATTTGATCGGCATATGGATTGGCACAAAAGTTTGGATTTTTCTTTTTTTCTAAATTGAATTGTAAAAGTCCATCAAAAGAAAAATTATTTTTAAGGGCAGAATCTAAAGCGGTTTGTTTTTCTATTTTATCAACTTGATATTTTTTTAAGTTTTTAAGTCCTTCTATTCCATACCATGCAAGAAGTTTTTCTATTTTTTCTTTAGTTTTTTCAATTAAAGTTTGTAATTGACTTTGGTGAAGTATAATATCTGAAAAATGGTGTTCATAGTACATTTTCGCCATCCGGCTATAGCGTTCTTTTTTTAACACCATGTTTAATAAAAAGATTTCTTTTGGTTCTAAGCAAAAGCTTAAAACATTTTCTTTTATTAATTGGTTTATTTTTAATATAAAATCTTGTTCCATCGTATTTTCCTCCTTATTTCTTTTTCTTAGCTGGTAACCTTTTGGGATATCTTTGCTTATATTTTGATATTGTTTTATGGTTGTGATATAAATGAGAAATAGTCTCCATAACTGGATATATTCTTTTTGGTTTAATTCGTATTTTTTTATAAAGCTATAAAAGAATTGTTCGTTTTTTTCTTTTTGGTTTACTTGTTTCCAGAAATCTTCGATAAGCTTGTTGTATAAGGTTTCTAACCAAGCATCTTTTGAAGAAGAGAGATTTGACCAGAAAATTTCTTGTTTGATTGCTTGTTCAATGGGAATTACATTGTCTTTCATGGTTTTTAAAATATGCGCATCATTTAAGGAAAGTTTTTGGAGATGATCTTTTATCGGTCCATAGGTTTGTTTAATCCAATCTGGTATGTTTTTTTTGCTTTCTTCTTGATAGGAAATGCTTCGGTTCATTAGTTGTTTTAAAGTTTCTTCTGGATAAATGGTTTGGAAGTTGAGTGCTCTTTTTACAATTTCATAATCATAACCGTTTCGAACGCAGTATCTTTGTAAAGTCTCTCCTTCTTTTTTTTGAATGTTTGGTTGTGGAATCCTTTTTGCAGGTTCACAAGAAAGGTTTAAGGTTTCTAAGGAAATATGAAATATTTTTAAAACTTCTTCGACGGTGATTTGTTTTGGTTTTAAAAGAGAAGAAATTTTTTGAATTTGATTTTCATTATAAAAATCACTTTTTCTTTGTTCGCTAGTTTGGATGAAAGAAAGTCCTTGTTTTTCAAACCAATATGCATACTGTTCTTCGGTAATTTCTTTTGATATGGTACCTCGAATAATATCTCTTAAATTAAAGATTTTAACGCCTAACGTAATTTCTTTTCCAGAGGGTAAACAAACAACTTCCTTTTGTGATATGTCATTGATTGTTTTTCCTGGATGTTTTTGAAGCCATAGTTCTAAAGCTTCTCGGCATTCGTCTTCTTCTCTTGCTTTCTTATTTTTGATGG
>CALVWH010000063.1 GCA_944364705.1 uncultured Bacilli bacterium
AAAAATTAAAAAAAATAAAAAAAAAAAAAAAAAAATAAGAATACTTTTTTTTAAAAAAAAAATAAAAAATGATATAATAAATAAGAAATGAGGTGCATTATGTATCAAGCTTTATATAGAAAATATAGACCAACAAATTTTGATGAAGTTACCGGACAATCTGTAATTAAAAAAACATTACAAAATGCGGTAAAACAAAATCGAATATCCCATGCTTATTTATTTACCGGACCACGTGGAACAGGGAAAACAACCATTGCAAAAATATTAGCAAAAACTGTAAACTGTTTACATAATGAAGATGGTAAACCATGCAACGAATGTGAAAACTGTATTCGTTATAATCAAAAAGACACAACGGATATTATTGAAATCGATGCTGCTTCCAACAACGGTGTAGACGAAATAAGAGAAATAAAAAACAAAGTAAACTTAGTTCCAAACTATGGAAAATACAAAATATACATTATCGATGAAGTTCACATGTTAACCATTGGTGCTTTTAATGCATTATTAAAAACATTAGAAGAACCACCAGCACATGTTATTTTCATTTTAGCAACCACAGATCCATATAAAATTCCAAATACCATATTATCAAGATGTCAAAGATTTGATTTTAAAAAAATAAGTATCGATGATATAAAAATAAGACTTGATTATATTATTAAGCAAGAACAAATAGAAATTGAAGACGAAGCAATTAAAGAAATTGCTAGACTTTCCGATGGGGGAATGCGAGACTCTATTAGCTTACTAGATCAAGCCGTTGCTTATGCAAATGAAAAAATAACCGTGCAAGATATTCATGAAATTAACGGTACAATTACAAAAGAAGAATTAAAAGATTTGTTAGATTTTATCAATCAAAAAGATTTGATTAAGATATTTAAGAAAATTGATTTTTATAATAACTCAGGAAAAAACTTAGTAAAGCTATTAGAAGAACTTATTCTTTATCTTAGAAATGTTTTAATTTATAAAATTACGCCAACATACTTTAATGATCAAGAAAATGTAAAGGATCTGTATGATGAAATTTCAAAAAAGGTAGATACAAAAGAATGTTTAGAAAGAATTGATATTTTTAATAATGCAATCAATCAAATGAAAAATTCAAATAATCCAAAACTTTTATTCGAATTAGCAATCATTAAAATAATAAACGATGAAGAAAGTGTAACAAATACACAAACGAAACAAAAAAGTGTAATAAATACACAAACAAATATAGAACCAAAAGCAGAAAAAAAAGTAGAACAGAAACAACCGGAAAGAAAAGAAGAAAGAGAAGAAACCTCTTCCTTTGATGATTCCCTTTTTAAAAAAATATCAGAAGTTCGAATTAATAATACGCTATGTGGTTTTAAAAAAATACATTTACTCGAAGTAAGAGAAAAAGCACCGTCTATTCGAAGCTATATTTTAGATCCAGAATACAATGAAGTGGCATCTTTAACTTTAGAAGGACAAATAAAAGCTGCAAGTGATGCCTATATTGTATTTGTTTATGAAAACGAATGGCAAGCAAAAAAATTCAATAGTGAAATCGCTAAAATTGAAAAAATGCTAGAAAATATATACAAAAAAAAGTACTATGTAGTAGCGACTTTTGAAGAACATTGGAATAAAATCAAAGAAGAATTTAATAGTAAGAAAAAAACATATAATTTTATAAATGAAAATGATATGTTTTCAGAGATTTATCAAAAAAATGAAGAAAAAAACGAGATAGAAAATTTATTTCATGATATAATAGAATATGATGAGGAGGAAAAAATATGAACATGCAAGCTATTATGAAACAAGCACAAAAAATGCAAAAAGATATGATGAATGAAAAAAACAAAATCGATGAAATGGTCTTTACTGGTTCTTCATCTTTTGTAACCGTTGAAATGAATGGAAAAAAAGAAATTACAAACGTTACAATCGATGTAGAATCTTTAGATAAAGAAGAAATTGAAATGCTAGAAGATATGATTCAAGTAGCAGTAAACGATGCAATCAAACAAATTGATAAAGAAACTGAAAAAAGATTAGGAAAATATACCCAAGGAATGCCTGGTCTATTTTAATGCAATATCCAACAACCATTCAAAACTTAATTGAATGCTTTAAAAAATTTCCTGGAATTGGCGAAAAAACAGCGGAACGATTAGCACTCTATACTTTGAATTTAGATCCCGAAATGGTAGAACTTTTTTCAAACTCTTTAGAGGATACCAAAACAAAAATTAAACGCTGTCAAAAATGCAATAATTTAACCGAAGAAGATCTTTGTCTTATTTGCAAAGATCCTTCACGTGATCATAAAAAAATATGTGTTGTTGAAGATCCAAGAAATATTATATCTTTTGAAAAAATCGGGACTTACCGTGGACTATATTATGTTTTAAATGGTTTAATATCCCCATTAGAAGGAATTACTCCAGAAGATATCAATTTAGATCAACTAATTCAAAGAATCAAAGAAGAAGAAATCGAAGAAGTAATCTTTGCCGTTCGACCTTGTGTAGAAGGAGAAACAACAACGTTATATATTTCTAAAATATTGTCAGGAACAAAGGTTAAAGTAAGCAAAATTGCACATGGGGTTCCAATTGGAGCGGACATGGAATATGTAGATCCTATGACTTTAGAAACTGCTTTTGATAATCGAATTCAAGTATCATAAAATCCAATCACAATCATACATTTTGATAGGTGATCGTTATGATAAAATTGATTTATAAAGCAATTAAAAGAGTGATTTTTAGTTTCTTTTTTTTATATGGGTATAATTTATTAGCCGTCTCAATAAATGCAATTATTCCTTTAAACATAATAACCATTGGAACTTTTAGTCTTTTAGGAATTCCATCTTTATTGGGGCTCAACATTATAAAACTATTGGTATTTTAGGAGGCTTATTATGTTAGATGAGTATAAGAATGAACAAAAAATAGCTTATCAAATTATGGATAATGCGATAAAAAAAGATAAAGTTTCTCATGCTTATCTATTAGAAGCAAATGGATATCCCAAAAAAAATGATTTTGCGATTGCTTTTGCAAAATACTTGCTTTGTGAAAATCATCATAAAAAATTAGAAGAACAAAAAAATTGTCCACTTTGTAGTCGATCGGTCGAAAATATTTTAGACATTAAAATTATAAAACCAGAAGGACTAACCATAAAAAAAGAACAACTATCCAATCTTCAAGAAGAATTTAGTAAAAAACCACTAGAAGGAACAAAAAAAATTTATATTATCGAAGAAGCAGATAAACTAAATGCCTCTTCATCCAATGCATTATTAAAATTTCTAGAAGAACCAGAAGAAAACATTATCGCCATTTTAGTTGTTGATAATATGTATCAATTATTAAATACCATCATTTCTAGGTGCCAGATTATAAATTTGCAAAACAATAAATTAGATGAAATTACAAACACAGAAAAAAAAGTAGAATACTTACTAGGAATTTCCGAGGTAAGTACTTATATACAAACCGTACTTTCTTTTGTAGAAGCCTTAGAAAAAACAGGAGAAAGTGTTCACTTAAAAATCGATCAACTTTGGTTTTCTGTCTTTAATACCAAAGAAACCATGTTATATGGAATCGAAATTTTAATTTATTTTTATAAAGATGTCTTAAATGCATGCATTGGAACCGAACTGGAAATCTTTTTGGATAACATAAAAGAAATTGAAGAAAGTAAGAAAAAAAATACGAAAGAACAATTATATAAAAAAATAAATTTATTTTTACAAGCAAAAGAGCGATTACAATATAATTGCAATCTTAACCTTGTAATGGATACGCTTATCCAAAAGTTAGGAGAAATGAAAGCATGAAAGAATATGTTGGAATAAGAATAAATGAAACAGGACCTGTACTTCCTTTTGATCCAGGGAATTTAAAACTAAAAGAAAATGTAACAGTTCTTGTAGAAAATGAAAAAGGAATTGATTTTGGAAAAGTTGAAAAAATTCCAATGCATCTTTCGGATTCCTCAATTCCAATAAGAAAAATCATTCGAATTTCAAATAAAAAAGACTATGAACAATATAAAAAAAATAAACGAGATGCTAAAAAAGCAATTTTGGATACAAAAAAAATATGTGAAAAACTAAATTTAAATATGCAAGTATTAGATGCTAATTATAATTTTGAACGAACCCAATTACAAATTCGTTTTTTAGCAGACACAAGAGTAGATTTTCGTGAACTAGCAAAAGAATTAGCTGCAATCTATAAAACAAGAATTGAATTAAGACAAATTGGAATTCGTGATAAAGCTAAAGAAGTCGGTGGTTTTGGTGTTTGTGGTCGTTGTTTATGTTGCTCAAGATTTTTAAAAGATTTTAATTCCGTAACCATCGCAATGGCAAAAAATCAAAACATCTCTTTAAATCCAACAAAAATTAATGGTGTTTGTGGAAGATTATTATGTTGTTTAAAATACGAAAACGAAGATTATAAAAAATGCCGAGAATGTTTACCAAAAGTAGGAAGTATCGTTGAAACAAAGCAAGGAAAAGGAAAAGTAATTTCTGTTGATCTTTTAAAACAAAAATATACCGTAGAGTTTGAAGATCATAGTCTTATGGAAATTGAAAAAGATTGCGATGAAACAAATCCATAATCTATTAAACTATCAAAATCTTAAAATCATTCAAGATAGTGAATTGTTTCAATTTTATTTAGATTCTGTTATA
>CALVWH010000064.1 GCA_944364705.1 uncultured Bacilli bacterium
TTGCGATCATCGCGTTGATTTCAACTCCATATATTATTCAGTATTTAAAGACCGCAAAAAGACAAAGTGTTGTAAACTCTACACAAGATGCAATTAAAGATGCACAGGCAAGATGTTTAGAAGGAAACTGTTATTTTGTGGTTGAAGATAGTAAACTTTATGAAGCAGATTCTTCTTTCCAAAGAGGAGAGTATATTTCTACTTCTGGTGGTACTGGAGAACATGGAAAAATTTATATTGATCCTAGTGGAGTAGGTATCGCTGCTGTTCATAATGCGGAATATTGTGCTTATAAAAACTCAGGAGATAAAATTGTTTCTGTAAAAGAGTATAAGAATAATTGTGAAATAAAATTGAATTAATTAAAATTTTTAAAATCAATGAAATAGAGGGAATCTATTTCTTTTTTATATAAAAGGAAAATGAAATTTCTTTTGCTTTGTTTCTTAAAATGGTGTACAATAAGAATAGGTGAGAACATGGGATTATTTGACAAATTAAAAAAAGTATTCACAAATAAAAATATTGATGAAAAAGAAAAACAAGAATTAGAAAGTTATGATAAAGGGTTAGAAAAAACAAGAAAAGAATTTGTATCCAAACTAAATTTACTAACCATGAAATATAATCGAATTAGCGAAGAGTATTTTGAAGATCTAGAAGAAATTTTAATTATGGCAGACGTTGGAGTAGAAACCGTAATGAAATTTATCGATAAATTAAAAGCTCGAGTAAAAAAAGAAAATATAACATCCTTAGAAGCTTTAAAAGAAATTATTGTCGATGAACTATTTATCCTTTATGTTAATAATGAAGTAATCGTAAATAAAATAAACTATGCAAAAGAAGGACCAACCGTTATTTTATTTGTAGGAGTAAATGGAGTAGGAAAAACAACAACCATAGGGAAACTTGCTTATAAAATGAAACAAGAAGGAAAAAAAGTTTTATTAGCTGCCGGAGATACTTTTCGAGCAGGAGCTGTAGAACAATTAATCGAATGGGCAGATAAAATCGACTGTGATATTGTATCTAAAGAAGCAGCCGATCCTTCTAGTGTTATTTACGATGCCGTAAACAAAGCTAAAAAAGAAAACTATGATGTTTTATTAATCGATACTGCTGGTAGACTACAAAACAAAGTAAACTTAATGAACGAGTTAGAAAAAATGAATAAAGTAATCGGAAAAGTAATTCCAGAGGCTCCTCATGAAACATTAATCGTTATCGATGCAACCACTGGACAAAATGGAATTAGTCAAGTCAAAAGTTTCAAAGAAATTACCAACATTACAGGAGTTGTTTTAACAAAATTAGATGGAACCGCTAAAGGAGGAATCGTTTTAGCAATCAAAGAAACCACGAACGTACCTGTAAAATTTATTGGACTTGGTGAAAAAAAAGAAGATTTAAGAGTTTTCGATATTGAAAAATATATTTATGGCTTGTTCAAGGAGTGGTAATGTGAAAAAACAAACCGTTGCTTTTAAAGGATATGCATTATTTCTACAAGCGATCTTCTTGTTTTTCATCTTTCTTTTCACAATTTTATACTTCTTTATTCCAGAATTTTTATTACTATTAGAACTTTTTGTTGCTCTATTTCTATATATATCCGCTTATAACAATCAAAAAATCTATAAAAGAAAATTTTTAACCATTCTTTATGCACTTGTAGCAACTTTATTTCTTATACAAGGAATAGTGGAAATCTTTGGAAGATAAACTTCATTATATTGAACTTTTTGATTGTTATGAACCTTTATTTACCGAAAAACAAAAAGAATACTTTAAAGATTACTATTACGAAGACCTTAGCTTATCCGAAATGAGTGAAAACTACCAGATTAGTCGAAATGCAATCTTTAAACAAATAAAAGAAGTATGTCAAAAATTAAAGCAATACGAAGAAAAATTAGAACTATTAAAGAAAAAGAAAGAAATCATGAAGATCGTAAAAGAAAATCCAGAAATAAAAGAAAAAATAGAAAGAATATTATAGGGTGAGTGTATGTTAGGAAAAATTGTTTATATTAGCGATAATGAAGCACATATTCAAATACCAGAAGGAGTAAAACTGGCACAAAACTTAATGAATTTACATATTGTCTTTGAAGATCAAGATAAAAAAATCTTAGGAGAAGTAGAAGATGTAGGAGAAGAAATCATTAAAGTTCATTTTTTAGGAGAAATTACCGGAGGACATTTTGTTGGTGGAGTTATTCGAAAACCAACCTTGGATGCCGTTCCAAGAGTCGTAACCAAAGAAGAAATCGCTTTAATTACCGGAGAAGATAACGATCAAAGCATGATTGTTGGATATTCTCCTTTATATGATAACTGTCCAATTCGTATCAACATCAATGATTTATTTAGTAATCATATGGCTATTTTTGGAAACACCGGAAGTGGTAAATCTTGTGGAGTTGCTAGACTTTTACAAAATGTTTTTGAAAATCCAAAAATTTTACCTTATCGTGCCAACTTCTTTATTTTTGATGCTTATGGAGAATATCATAATGCATTCAAAAACATTAGTCAAAGAAATCCAAATTTAAATTTCAAGTTTTATTCTACCAATGAACGAGATATGAAAGAAGGAGGAGAACGTCTTCGAATTCCTTTATGGCTTTTAAACATTGATGATTTTGCTCTTCTTTTAGATGCACAAGAACATTCACAAATTCCAATTATTGAGAGAATGCTAAAAATGGTGCAAATCTTTGCAGGAAATGATGAACATGCTCTTCGTTACAAAAACCATTTAATTGCCAAAGCCATTATGTCTATTTTATATACCAATCAAACATCTTCTAGCAAACGTAACGATATTTTTTCCATCTTAAATACTTGTTCGACACCAGAATTTAATACTGAAGCAGATGTTCAAGGAATTGGTTATGTTCGAAAATTCCGGGAATGCTTTACCATTGATACCCAAGGAAATTTCACCGAAAGTGTTTTAATCAATCAATATGTCGCAAGTTTTATTCATGAAGAATTAGATGAATATGAACCAACCGAAACAAAATTTTTTACCTTAAAAGATTTAGAAAAAGCTTTAAATTTTACATTAATTTCCGAAGGCCTTTTAAATAATGAACAATCTTATAATGAAGCAGTAACATTAAAAGTAAGACTTCATTCGATTGTTATTAGTGAAAACTCTAGATTTTTTGATGTTCCAAATTTTATGAATTTGGAAAGTTATATTTCTTCTTTAGTAGTAACGAATGGAAAAAAAGCTCAAATCATTAACTTTAACTTAGAAGACATTGATGATTCGTTTGCTAAAGTAATTACAAAAATATTTACGAGACTTTTATTTGAATTTACGAAAAAATTAAACAATCGTGCTTCGATACCATTTCATATCTTTTTGGAAGAAGCTCACCGTTATGTTCAAAACGATACCGATAAATATTTACTTGGATATAATATCTTTGAACGGGTTGCCAAAGAAGGAAGAAAATATGGACTTATTTTTAACCTTATTTCGCAAAGACCAGTAGAACTATCTGATACCGTTATTTCACAGTGTTCTAGTTTCTTAATCTTTAAAATGACACACCCTAGAGATATTGAATACATTAAAAAGATGTTACCAAATATCAGTGCAGAAGTTGTAGAAAAGCAAAAAAGTTTACAACCAGGTACTTGTGTAGGATTTGGGCGAGCATTTAAAGTCCCTTGGATTATTAAAATGCAAATGCCAAATCCAGAACCATCTTCTTCAAGTTGTGATGTATATCATACATGGAATGTAAGTCAGTAAACGATGAAAATAAAGAATCGATTGAATTTGATTCTTTTTTTGTATAAAGAATTGACAAAAAAAATAGAGTCTAGTAAAATGAAAGTAGAAAAAATAGAAGATTGAAATGTGTTTTGTGATTGTAAAATTCGAAGGATTTTTCTTGAAAAATAAGAAAATAGAAGAAAGAAGAATTTTGCTATTTGCAAAATGGGGGGGGGGTTAAATACCCTTCTTTTTTTTGTGTTGAAATAAAGGAGTGCTCGTGTATGAAGAGAAAAGGATTTACGTTAGTGGAATTACTAGGTGTGATCGTGATCTTAGTTTTGATCATGCTTTTAGTGTTTACAACTTCTAGTAGTGTGTTTAAAAGAAGTAAAAAGAATCTAGATAAAGAAACATTAAATTTAATTTATGCAGCTACGGATAGTTATGTAACGCAAAATGTAGATTCTTATCCAAAGACGGAAGGTAGTACGTATTGTTTGAGCCTAAATACCTTGGTAAATGAAGGATTACTACCAGAAGAT
>CALVWH010000065.1 GCA_944364705.1 uncultured Bacilli bacterium
AATATATAATTCTTTTTTTCTTTAATAATAAAATTGGTGAAATTATGAAAATAAAAGAAATTATGCAAAAAAAAGTCATCCGAGCAAACCATACGGATGACATCTTCAAAGTCGCATGTATGATGAAAAAATATCAAATTGGATTTTTACCGATTGAAAAAGAAAAGAAAATCATTGGAGTCATTACCGACCGAGATTTGGTCATTAAGTTTTTAGCAACCTCTCATAATAAAGAAAAAACCATTGAACATTATATGAATCCATCCATCATTACGGTCGAAGAAGAAGCAGAGATCAAAGATGCTCTAGCAATCATGAGGAAAGAAAAAGTCAAACGATTATTGGTTACCCATCAAAAACAAATTGTAGGAATGCTATCGTTTTCTGATATCTTATCCCATTACAAAGAAGAAGGCGTTTTAGAAACTTTGCAAAGCATTTTTACCATTGAAGTTCCTTCTTCCCCTCTCCTTTCGGAAATTGATTCTTTTTACTTATGAAAATCTTCTTTCGAAAAAATATGGAAGAAAAGTCCACTTTTATAACTTAACAAAGCATAAATAAAAATGGAAAAAACAACATAGAAAACAAAAAGAAAAACGGAAGAAGATACTGGAAAAAGATACGTAACATTTAAATTGACCGCATACATAATAAAAGCACATAAAAAGATTTTTAACGTTTTATAACGAAAAACAACATAAGGTAAATATTCTTTCTGATTTAATTTTTTTGCTGTAATCCAAAGCAAAAAGAAAACATAAAGAAAACAAAAGAAAGAAAAAAACAAAGAAGGCGAAAGCGAAGTCATCGATGCAATTATCGCACATGGTAAAATAAAAAGATAACTAAAAACACTAACGAAGAAAAATTTTTTCTCTTTTTTTATTTTTTTCATATATTGATAGAACAAAGAATAGGAAAAAAACATCAGAAATTCAAAAATAGAAAGAGAAAAAGAAGCTTCAAACGTTGTATAAGGTTCGGATAAATAAGAAAAGAAAAATGGGGTTAAAAAAGAAAGAAGGAAACAAAGAGGAAAGATAACATACAAAGAAGTACTCCACTCTTTCATAAAATGTTGAACATGCCCTTTTTTATTTTCCAAAAAAGGATAGGTAATCTTTCTTTGATAAAAAAGAGAAAAGCAAAGGAAACAAAACAAAAAAACGACAGGTAAAAATACAAATTGATAAAAGAAGAAATCCATAGATTTTGGAAAAAAGAGCGAAGAGAGAAAAGAAACTGCTAAAAAATAAGTTAAGCATAGAAAAAGTCGATTCGAAGGAAACGCAATTTTTTGAAATAGTGCTTTTCTCGTATAAGATTTCTCTTCTCTTTTTTTCAGTTCTTTTCGAAAGAAAAATGGTTTTTTCGTAAACAACAAACATAAAAAATACAAAAGTTCTATCGATAACAAACTAAGGGTTCCATAAAAGATTCCTTGAAGATACGTTTGATCTTGCCAAAAGATTCTACTAACAAAAAGAAAAAGGAAAAAAAGAAAAACAAGAAAGGTCCGAACAAAAGAAGTTTTCCATCGTTTTCCTTTGGCTAATTGTTTTAAATTTTGTAAAAATGGAATAAAAAAGAGAAATAGATAAAAATAAGAATATCCATGTCCATACCAAGAAGACAAAAGATTACAAATAAGAAAAGAAACCAAACTTAAAAAAAGTTGATAAAGAAAACGAATCCAAAAAAGTTGTTTTTGAAGCACGTAATATCCTTTTCGTTCAAACAAATAAAGTTCTGTTTCCATCGTTTTCGGAAAAGATACAATAGAATATCCTAAAAATAAGAAAAAAATGGTCATCGCAAAATCATAAAAAATCGTACTTGGTAACGTTATCATAAAAAAAAGAAAACATACGATAAAAAGAAAGCTCATAACATAAAACTTTTTCATACAATCACCACTTTAAGTATACCATTTTTTCATATTTTTTGAAATCCTTTTCATACTAATAAAGGTGATTCTATGTTATACTTTTTAATCTTTTTAGCGAAAACTATCGAAACAACGTTATGTACCTTTCGTTTGATTGTCGTTGCGAATGGAAAAAAATTATTTGGTGCGATCTTAAATGCGATTATTTCGATTATTTGGATTTTAACGGCTGGCATCGTCATTGTGAAAGTAAAAGATATTTTTCGCGTTTTTGCTTTTTCTTTTGGTTGTTTTTTTGGTTCTTATTTGGGAAGTGCTTTAGAAGAAAAGTTAGCAATGGGAAGTAATCTTTTAATGGCAATTACAACAGATCCGAAAGGAGATAACATCATGAAAACGTTAAATGATCATGGATTTTCTTGTACGTATACCAAAGCAAGAGGAAAAGGAAAGATTCAAAATATTTTGTTTTTGATGATTCCAAGAAAAAAAAGAATGGAGGCGATCCATTCTTTGCAATCTTTGGATAAAGATATTTTTATTGTCAGTGAAAATATTGTAAAAATTCAAAAACAAGACAACAATGGTTTTTCTCGGTAAAGAATATAAAGTTTTTGTAAGGCTCTAGTCATAGCGACATAGTATAATTTTAAATCTTTTTCAGTAAGATGATATCCAATATCTAGTAAAAAAACAAGATCAAATTCTAATCCTTTTGCAAGCGATACATCAAAAATAGAAAATTTCCTTTCTTTGTTTTCTTGAAAAGAACGAAGAATTTTTTTTATTTTCGGATGTAAAGATTCGAAAATGGATGGTTCTTTAACTAAGAAAGCGATACTCTTTCCATTTTGCTTTTTGATCAAATCGATCATAGTTTCGATGTTTTTTATATATTCTACTTTGCTTCCATGCCGAAGAACCATGGAAGCTTTGGGTAGATTTAAATATTCATTTATTTTATTTGCTTGTTCCATAATTTCAATAGTTGTTCGGTAACTTTTGTTTAATAAAAGAAATTCTGGGTTTTCAAAAATGGGAAACGTTTCTTCCCAAGTATGAATCGCTTCGATAGAAATGATGGATTGTGCTAGATCACCATATAGATTAAATTTCGCAAATTTAAAGATTTTTTTTAAGACTAGAAATTGGAACAAACTATAATCTTGTGCTTCATCAAGGATGATTTGTTTATAATGTTGGTAATTGAAATCTTCATGAAAAGTATTTTTTAAATACAATAAAGCGGTGTAATCTTCTTTGGTAATGGTTGGTGGTAAGTTTTGATTTTTTAAAAATTCTTTGTATACGAAGAAATAATTTCGTTTATATTTTTGGAAATAGTTTGTTATGATTTTTGTTTTTTCTTTGAGAAATTTTCGTTTGGATTCAAAATAATAGGTTGGATCTTCTTGGTTTTCAAAGGATATCCATAAGTCATCCAAATGGTTTTTCAAATAGTTTTTTAATAAATATTCTACTTTTTTGATTTTTTCAATCCGAAAAGGACTTCGACTTTCTTGATACCATTTTTTTAATGTTTTTTTGGAAAGTAAGATATGTCCTTCAAAACAAAAGTCTTCTTGAAACAAGGTTTCTTCTTGTTTTTTTAAAAAAGTTGTTAAGTTATGATAATAGGTCATACTTTTTTTAAATTCCATAGTTTTGTCTGTTTTTGTGATTTTTCTTTTTAAATATTTTTCAGCAAAGCTTTCGAAATCGGTTTGTTTTACATCATAAACATCTAAATCTGGTAATACTTCTGAAATGTATTGTAAGAAGTAAGGATTTGGTCCAAAAATTAAATAGTCTTTTGATAAAATTTGATCTCGGTAATTATAGATAAGGTAAGCGATTCGATGTAAGGCAACGGTTGTTTTTCCACTTCCTGCGACTCCTTGAATGATTAAATTTTTATAAGGATTTTTGCGAATAATTTCGTTTTGTGATTTTTGAATGGTTGCGACAATGTTTTTTAACCGGTCGTTATTGTTTTTGTCTAAATAAGGTTGTAAAAGTTCATCGTTACTAACAAGATCGACATCGCGGTAAGAAAGTAATTGTTTTTCTTCGATTTGATATTGTCTTTTTAGACTTAAGATTCCTTTGATTTTTCCTTCTTGGGAACGATAGCTTTGCTCCCCTAACCCATTTTCATAATAAAGGGAAGCCACCGGGCTTCGCCAATCGGTGATGACGGCTTTTTTATCCTGATCCAAAATTCCAATTTTTCCTAAATAAAAGGATGTTTTTTCTTCTCCATTGGGTGCAAAATCAATTCTTGCAAAATAAGGAATTTTTTCGTTTTCTTTTAAATGTCTTATACGGTTTTTAAAGTATTCTTTTTGTTCGTCGACTAACCAATCGTCGTTTCCAAATAAGTCTTTGATGTGGTTAAGATTCCACTGTTCTTTTTCTAGTTCTTTGTCATAGTGTTTTAAGATTTCACGAAGTTTTTCTTTTTCCTGCGTTAATTGATCCATATTCTCCTCCTTTTTATCGCACGAAAAAAGCCTCTTTTTCAAGAGGGAGATTGATGATTTTCTTGTGGTGTAAGTCTATCTCCAAAAGAAAATCTTTAAAAACTAAGCAAATTTATTATAAAATACTTCTTTTTGATTGTCAACATATGTTTTCCTTTCATACTCGATAAGTTCGACTAATTTCACTATGGTACCCGAGAGAGAAATACAACAACTCTTTTGGAAAAGAAATAGTTAATAATAAGTTGTAATTATTTTACTCCTAAAATAGTAAAAGCATCTGACTTCAATATTTATTGATTTCAGATGCTATCCTAAACAAGGGATTGCATTTGATTACCCTAATCAAATGTATCCTTTTTTATTTTATGCAAATTTCCTTGACAAATACATAATATCATAAAAACAGCTTTTTTGCAAACCGTTTTCCTATGTTCACTCGAATACTTTTGGTATCAATCTGGTGCTATTAAGAAAGTTATCTTATGGACTAAAATAAAAATAAATCTGATTTTATTTTAACCCATAATAAGTATTTCATTATTTCCCTTCGACCACACGGTTTACCATTTTTATTTTTACATAGTCTAAGTACTTATCATTCCATGCTAATTGATAAACTTTCTTACGATTAAGTTCCAAGATTTCTCCCCTTTTTTTCCTACTTCGTTTGAATCTTTAGAAATACTTTTATTTTCTACTTCAAGATCAATACCAATATCGATTCCTCGTTCATTTTTCTGTTTAAACACTTTACTTTTTCTTATTTTTGTTTGATTTCATCTTTTCTTTGATATAATTAAAAAACTCTTTTTCATTTCCTTTGACAAATCCTTGTTTGGAAAATGATAAAGTCATACTTCCTTTTAATAGACAAACAATTAAATTTTTAGTTTCTACAACATCTTCAATCGAAGAAAACGAAATTTTTTTCTCTCCGTTTTCTGTTTTCATTCGAATATCTTCCGAAACGGAAAGAACAATTTTTGGAAACTCATCTCCATAAAGAACATTCATTCTTTCTTTTTCATTAGAAATCGCAATTTTTTTCTTTAAAAGAAACACAATCAAAGGAAGAAAAGTAAATAATAATAAAAGAAAAGAAGAAAGATTTCGCTTAAAACAAAAGAAAACATTAAATATTTTCTTCTCTTAAAGCATCTAAAATGTTTTCTTTCTTTATTTTTCTAGAAGCATACATCATAGAAATTAAAACAATGATAAAGACTCCAAAAATTGCTAGAAGAATACTTTTTACAGGAATTAAAATTTGATCAAAAGATACCATAGAATCAACGTTACAATAAATTAAATAGGTAACAAATAAAGAAACGGGTATTCCATAAAGTAAAGCTTTCATTCCAACAAAGAAGCTTTCAAAATAAAGTACTTTGTTAAATCCTTTTGGACTAAGTCCCATGCTTCGTAACATTGCAAATTCTTTTCTTCTTAAAGAAACACTAGTATGAATGGTATTAAATACACTAGTAACACCAATTAAAGTAACTAAGGCAATAAATCCATAAAGTAAAATTTGTAAAACTAAAATAAGGTTTCTTTCTTCTTTTATAGATTCTTTCACATTGTTATAATATGCGTAATCCAATCCTTTTTCCGAAAGTTTTGATAAACTTTTATCTAAATGTTCATAGGTATCGTTTACTTTAATATAAATCTCTTGTGATAAACTATCTTCATTTAATCCAGAAATCTTTGCTTGTTCTTTTTGGAAAAGAGTCTGATAAAAATCTTCGTTTACAACTAACGATAATTCACTATCGTACATTCCTAAAATTGGTTGATCTGACCGCTGAACAGAAATGGTTTGAAGCGGATCATCACAAATTTCAGAATCACAATAGTTTGAATAAAGGGTTAAGGTAGGATCTTCTTGAAACACTTGATAATTATAAACTTTTCGACTTTGATTTACTTTATATTCATAATCTCTTTTTTTATTATATAAAATTGGTGAGGTATCTTTTAATCCATTTTCTTTGGCATAGGTTTGAAAATCCTCGTTACTTAAAATAATCAGTGCGACATAATAAGAAGAATTTTTCATATGTTTTTTTGCTTGTGAAGTTAACGTTGATCGATCATACGAATTTTCGTAATTGTTTCGGCGAAAAAACGTAGATTCTGCAATATCTTCGTTTTGTAAAATTTCTAAAGTTACTCTATCTATTTTTTGCCAATCGGAATCATATAAAGAAACCATAATATCATAATTTGGTAGTTCCATACTTTCGTTACTTGCTTTGATTCCATAGTTTAATAAAGAGGAAAAAGAAATAAACATAACAATGCTAATAAATAAAGAAGCAACGGTTATACGGTACTTTTTCTTATTTCTTTTCATGTTTTTATAAGCAAGTTCGCCTTCGATTCCAAAGATCTTTCTTACCCATTTTCTTGTTTTTAATTTTTTACCTTTGATTTTAATATCATCATTTTGCCGAATGGCTTCAATTGGAGTAATTCTACTTGCACGATATGCGGGGATAAAGGCAGAAGCAAGTAAGGTTATGATCATAAAGAGAATTGGTACGATTAAGAAAAATGGATAAGTAACTAACGTTAAAGGGATTCCATCGAAAGCAAACGGAATTAAGTGATTGATACAGAAGATAACAATTCCAATTCCAAGATAAGCTCCTAAAATTCCTAATGGAATTCCAATAAGTCCAACCACAACAGCTTCAAAGAAAACAGTATGTCTAATTTGTTTTTTAGTCGCTCCAATACTAGAAAATAACCCAAATTGTTTTTTTCGTTCCATGACAGAAATCGCAAAACCATTATAAATAACAACAATGCATCCGATAGAGATAATGGTTAAGATAATAAGGATAAGTCCGCGAAGTCCACTCGTAATATTTTCATATCTACTTGCTCCATAAACGGAAAGTAAGGAATCGTTATAATTAGAATCTTCCATAGAATTTCCTAAATTTTTTAATAATAAATCTCCTTTTTTATACGCAGAAGATGGATTTTTGAAACGAATGGTAACTCTTAGCATATCTTCTTTCTCATAATGGTCCAAATACGTAAAAATACTATAACCGGCAGCGGAATAATCTTCGCTTGAACTTCGATCCACAATTCCGACAATGGTATATTGTTTGGTATCTTTTACGGAAATAGAGTCCTTTTCTTCATCGAAAGCAACATTATCATAGGTTTCTCCTTCGGTTGTTTGTCTTGGTCCGTAGTTTAAGGTTAGAACTTCTCCTACTTCGTAGTTAACGTCTCCATTGGTTGCGATATGAGAAGAAATAACAACTTCATCTTCTTTTTTTGGAAGTCTTCCGGATAAAAGATGCAAATCTTGTAATCCGTCTTTGGTTAATCCTTCTAAATATAAATATGGCTTATATTCATTCCCGGAATTTTCTAAAAGAGAAAATCCAAGGGGTTTACCATAATAATAGGTTTCCACATCCACGTTATGTTCTACTAAGTTCATTTTGTTTGCATTGACATGATCGATACGTAAATGCCAATTTCCAGTGCTTTCGATATTGCTTTGAATCAAATAATGACGCACACTGGAAAATAATAAACCAATTCCTACCATAAGAGCCGTGGATAACATGACTCCCACAATGGTTACTATGGTTCGTTTGGGATTCATTTTCAAGTGTTTGCAAGTAAGTTTATTTAAGATTTTCATTAGGCCACCTTCTCATCTTTTATGATATGGCCATCTTCTAAATTAATAATGCGATCAGCAGTGAGTGCTAATTGATAATCGTGGGTAATCATGATGATGGTTTGATGATATTTTTTGTTGGATAGTTTTAGTAATTCCATAATTTCTTTCGAAGTTTTGCTGTCTAGGTTTCCGGTTGGTTCATCGGCTAAAAGTAACGATGGACGATTCATTAAGGCTCTTCCAATGGATACTCTTTGTTGTTGTCCTCCGGATAGCTCGTTTGGAAGATGAGAGACTCTATTTTTTAATCCTAAGGTGGTGATTAATTCTTCTAAGTAATCTTCATCTACTGGTTTGCTATCTAATAAGATTGGTAAGGTAATGTTTTCTTTTACGTTTAAAATGGGAATTAAGTTGTAAAATTGATAAATTAATCCAACTTGTCTTCTTCGAAAAATGGCTAGGTTGTTTTCGTTTAGTTTATAAACGTCTTCGCCATCGACGTAAATTTTTCCTGAAGTTGGTCTGTCAACTCCTCCTAAAAGGTGTAAAAGGGTACTTTTTCCACTTCCAGAAGAACCGACAATTGCGACAAATTCTCCTTTTTCTACGGAAAAGGATACATGGTCTAAAGCTACTACTTTGGTGTTTCCTTTACCATAAATTTTTGTTAAATTTTCTACTTTTAAAATTTCCATAACTACTCCTTTCTGTTTTTCATTATACTCTTACTTTATGACTAGCAAATGACAAAAAGAGTTACAAATTCGTCACAAACTAAATGTCGGTTCGATAAAATTTTAAGAAAAATGTAGTTCCTTTTCCTTTTTCGCTTTCTACAGAGATATCGGCTCCTTGTTTTTTTAAAATGACAAAGGCCATATTTAATCCGATTCCAATGCTTTCTTTGTTTGAATTTCCTTTATAAAAGCGTTTGAAGATTAGTTTTTGTTCTTTTTTATCGATTCCTTCTCCATGGTCGGTTATTTTTATCATGGTATATAATCGATTATCTTCGACAGTTATTTCGATGGTTTGTTTTTCTTTGCTATGTTCGTGAGCATTTTTTAAGATGTTGATCATGGCTTCTTTTGTCCAGTGCCCATCGGTTTCGATTTGAATAAGAGGATCACAGGTAATGGAAACTTTTTGTTCTTTTAATTCGATTGGGATTTGGATTAGTTCTAAGGCTTCCTTAATTAGTTTATGAACGGTTACTTTTTCTTTTTTTAATTCGATCATACCACTATCTAGTCTTGATATTTTTAGTAAGGAAGATACCAACCATTCGATTCTTTCTAGTTGTGTTTTGTTTTTTCCAAGGAATTCTTTTCGTTCTTCTTCGGTTAATTCGTTGTTGTAAAGAAGATCGTTAATGACATACATACTGGTTAATGGTGTTTTTATTTGATGGGAGATATCGGATAGAACGGTTTCTAATTCTTTTTTTCCTTCGACGGCTTTTTCTTTTTGTTCTTTTAATAGAACGGTTATTTTATAGATATCGTTTTTTAGACTACTGATTTCGCCTTCTTCATAATCTTTGACATCAAAGGTATCTTTTCCGTTTAAAACATCGATCATATATTGGTTAATTTCACGAATCTTTTTCTGATTTTTTCGAAAAAAGCGGTAATAAAAGAAACTGATGATACTAAAAATACCAATGGTAAAAGAGAAAAAGAAAAGATAAAAATGATTTCGTTTTTTTGTAATATAGGAAAAATAATCTAAATCATCGATATCGACGATTCCATATTTTTTTAAAATTTCTTCTCCTTGGTTTTCTTCTCCGGATAGAATTGCATCAATCAAATCCGATTCTAGTTCTGGATGTTTTTCGGTAATGTTTCCAACGACATAATTCATTTCTTGATAAAAGTCTTTTTTATAATTCAAATAAAAGAAATTACTGATTATAAAAGCAAAGATTAATAAGATGAAAAGAAATAGAATTTCTGATCGAATCCATTTTTTTCCTTCCTTTCCTTTTAACATGGTTTTACTCCAATCTTATAACCAATTCCTCGAACGGTTTCGATTATTTTAGGATTGGTTGGATCTTCTTCGATTTTTTCTCTTATTCTTTTGATGTATACGGTTAAGGTATTATCGTTTACGTATTCTTCGTTAACGTCCCAAATATCGGCTAGGATTTTTTCTCTTGTAAATACTTTATCTGGAGAGAGTGCTAAGGTTAAGAAGATTTTGTATTCTAAAGCGGTTAACATCACGTCTTTGCCATTTTTTAATACTTTGGCTTGTTTTAAGTCGATGGTGATGTTTTTGATTTGAATGGTGCTTGGATTGTTTTGTTTTACTCTTCTAAGAACGTTTTTAATACGTGAAACTAATTCTCTTGCTTTAAATGGTTTGGTAACATAGTCATCGGCTCCCATATCAAGTCCCATAACAATGGATACTTCTAAATCGTTGGCGGTTAAAAAGATGATCGGAATGTCTTTTTGTTTTTTGATTTCTTTGAACAAGGAAAAACCATCTTGATCTGGTAAGTTTAGATCGAGTAAGATTAAATCGATGGGTTGTTGTTTTAAAAAGTTAAGTACGTTTTTCGCACAGTCGTGTTCGAATACTTCGAATCCTTCTTGTTTTAAATAATAGCGTAATCCTAAACGAATGGTATCGTCGTCTTCTACTAATAAAATGTTTGTCATAATATCACCAATTTCATTATACAAAAAAAAAGACAAAAAACGATGAATTTTTTGTCATAAACAAGAAAAATTTTATTTTTTTGGAAGGTGGATATACTTTCTAGGAGCCTCTTCTTCTTCTACAAAGTATTCTTCCTCTTCTTCTAATTTTTGAAGGTTATTATTTAATCTTTTTTCATTGATACTTTCTCTTTGTTTTTTTTCTAAACTTTTTTTTATTGCTTTATAGGTTGCTAAACTAACACAGGCAGCTCCTGCAGCAGCAGTTACACCAAGAATAACTTTTTTCTTTTCCATATGCTTTCTCCTTTCTGTATTTGTTATTATACTCTGTTTTCTTTACTTTGTAAAATTAAGGCAATGAACGTGTTACCGTTTTTATCTTAAATGATACATAAATCACGGCTCTAAATTTTCTCCTTAACTTTTTTCATGTATCATCGAAATCAGCTTTTTTTATAAAGTTTCATCCCTAACTTTGGTATTTCTTATCCTACGTTACTTTATACTATTTTTTTAGAAAACTCTTCGAATTTTACAAATATAAAACAAATTTTATTTTATCGCTCCAAGTTTATCGGTAATTCTCTTATCAATTGTTTTCAATAATATAATATCCATAATGTTTTGATGATCTTTTCACCACTTGTACTGATACTTGATCATCTGTAATGGGTTCCTGTGTTTCTGGATTTACTAAATCTTCATCTAAATATCCAGATTGTTGCAACTGAGAAATCGTAATAATTAACGTTTCATCATTATTTTGTGGCAATTCTTCTCGGTGTTCATTTCCCCAAAGTCTAGCTGCTTCAACAATCGCATCCAACTGTTTCTCATACGTTTCTTCCTTTGAATTTTTAATAATTTTTGTTACTGGTTGAACAGCAATCAACATAATTACTGCAAGAATTGTTACAACTCCTAAAATTTCAATCAACGTAAATCCTTTGTTCTTCATTTTTGACCACCTATTCTATTTTCATTATAAAGAAAAGAAAAAGAAAAGTCAATTTTCCTTTTCTTTTTCTTCTAAACTTTTCAAATAATTTACAGCTTCTTCAAACGTTGCCACCGGTTTTAACGTTAAATCATAATTTCTTTCTTTCACAAGTTTTTCTGCATCTTCTAAATTTTCATAAGGAAGGATAAACAAATCCGCATCTTCTTTTACTGCTCCTTTAATTTTATAGTCAATGCCACCAATTTCTCCTACCGTTCCATCTTCATCAATCGTACCCGTACCAACAATTTTATATCCTTTCGTTAAATCCTCTTCCGTTAATAAATCATAGATAGTTAATGTTAACATCAGACCACCAGAAGGACCAGATTCACTTCGAGAAGTTAAAATTTCAATTTCCGGATCGGTTTTTAATTGTTTCAAAGAAGAATTGCTGACACCAATCAAAGAGATTCCTTGAATGGTTTGAATCGTTCCATATTTTTCTTCTTCTTTTCCATCTGCTAACACAGTAAACGTTACCTTTTCTCCATCTTTTTTCGCACGAATCAAAGAAAGCAATTCTTTTCTTGTTTGAATTTCTTTTCCATCGGCTGCAAGAATTTGATCCCCAATTTCTAAATTTGTATCCGCTTCCTTATCAATATAAGTAACATAAACTTCTTCTTTTAAGACTTCAATCGGAAGATTTAACGCACGATACGCAACATAAATCGCATTTTGATTCGATTCTTCCATTAAAATTTTATTTCGCCAATTTGCTTGCTTTAACGTTTCATCATCATATTTTAAATCTTCTTCTTTTACAATATCCCAATCTTTATTCATTAAAGCATATAAATAAAGAGCTGGCGTAGCTTTCCTTTCTGAAACATAGGCATAATTAAAACTTCCTTTCGAAGTTGTTGCATTCTCCACGTTCACTTTTTCTTCTATGTTAATCGCTCCACCTGGTTCATCAATATAAAAAGGAAGAGGCAAAAAACAAAACAAAAAAAACACAAAGTAAATCAAAAAAAACTTATAGTTTTCTTTCATGATTTTTTTACACGCTTCATAAAATTTATTAAGCATAACTGGCCTCCTTTCTATAAGAATATGGTGATATCATGAAAAAAATTAGTACAACTTTCCTAATTTTTCTTCTTCTTTTATTTTTTATTATTCAAATTTTAACGCAATCTAAGGTAATTTTAAATGCCGTTACCATGGCTTTTGATTTATGGAAAAACAATTTAGTTCCTTCCATGTTTCCTTTTTTTCTTTTATCTGAATTTTTAATTTACTTTGGATTCGTTGAATTTTTAGTGCTTGCTTTGGCCCTTTTTTAAACCGCATTTTTAAAATCAGCAAAAATTGTTCTTTCATCGTTCTTATGAGTATGGTTTCAGGATTTCCTAGTAATGCGAAATATACTAAAGAATGTTTAGACAAAAATCTAATTGATGAAAAAGATGCGAATAAAGTTTTATTATTTTCTCATTTTTCTAATCCTTTATTTATTTTAGGAACCGTTTCTCTTTTGTTTTTAAAAAATAAAGAAGTTGGTTTTTTAATTTTATTTTGTCATTATATCGGTAATTTATTTATTGGTCTTCTGTTTCGAAATTATCTTCCAAAGGAGTGTAAAGAAAAAACATCCTTTAAAAAAGCACTCAAACAAATGCATAAAAAAAGAATTTCACAACAGACGAATTTCGGAATTTTCTTCACACAAGCCATTGCGAAAACAATACAAACACTACTTATTATTTTAGGGGTTGTCACTACTTTTTTAATTTTAACATCAATTTTCGATCAACATATTCAGTTAAATTCTTACCATCAAAGTATTTTAAATGGATTTTTAGAAATGACACAAGGATTAAAATATGTTAGCATCTTACAAATTCCTCTTCGCTTAAAATGTACGTTAACCGTAATGATTTTATCCTTTGGAGGATTTTCTGTACATATGCAAATGTTTAGTTTCCTTGATAGTAAAGTTCGTTATTTCCCTTTTTTAACTGCAAGAATTGGTCATGCCCTATTTTCTTCCGTTCTTATATATAGTATTTTTCCATTCTTTTTTTAAACATTAATAGAAATATCTGGATGATTCTTACTATTATACTGATATACAATATTAAGATCATATTGTTCCCGATAATCGTTTAGGGTAATTGGCATAGAAATATGAACAATGGTATCATAAGCAGAATCTCCATAAATGCCATCCGATTCTAAGTAACTAGAACGATCTACGACCAAATTTCCAAAGGTCGTATTTTTTGGGTATTCGACAACATAATTTCCATAAGCAATATATTTTTTCCCACTTGATGCGTTTGTATAAGCTTTTAACGTTTTATCTTCTTGATCAAAAAATTGAAATATATAACAATTATTTTCTCCATTACATGGTGCAATACCACGAAGTTGTTCTCCTTTTTGCTCAAACATACCAATATCCTGATAAATGGCTTCTACTAAATTGTTTTGTTTTACTAAAAGTGCTGACTTATCTTGATTATCTGCATATAAAATTTGTACTAACGAAACAATTTGAAACAAATAAACGATCACAATCATCGCGAGAGAAAAAGCTAAAAGCAATTCAAGTACAGTAAATCCTTTCTTATTTTTTATCATATATTTCCACCTTTAATTCTAACACTTGCGTAAGTTCCATCTTTATAAGAAACTACAAGTCGGTATAAATCTCCTTCATTGTCTTCATTCACATAATCGATAAAATCAATCATTCCTTGACTAAGACCACTAGTAGAAGTTGAAGTCCATTTATTTTTATACATATCAGATTCTAAAAATAATACTTTATCGATATTTAAATCTTGATAAAGTTCAGTACAATAACTACTAGAAGCATAATATTCCAAATTACAATTGGTAATATCGATATAAGGGTCTGCAGTATTTCGATAATTTAAAATTAATTTTTCTAAATAATTATTTGTTAAATAATTTTTTACATTTCCTGCATTATAAACACCAGTAAGGGTATTATAAGTATAGACTTTACTGTAATTGGCATTGATCTTTTGTAGTTTTGTAAACATAAACAAAAGAATCGTTCCAACAAAAACAGTAACAATTAAAGTTTCTGTCAACATAAACCCTTTTTCTTTAATTTTTTTCATGATTATCACCCAATATTCTTGAATCTATTCTAAATTTATTATATAATAGTTTCAGGATAAAATCTAGTCCTAAAAGAAAAAAAGAATAAAAAGGAGAGTCCGTATGTTAAGAAAATTAGAATTTGAAAGAATGCAAATTCCTGATATTGTAAGTGATATTTTGGTAGATTCTTCCAAACGTGGAGCCAGTGATATTCACTGTGATCCTTACGATGAATTTTTAAAAATCCGTATTCGTATCGATGGAATGCTTGTAGATTATGCGGAAGTACCAAATGCTTACCGAAACAATTTGGTTACAAGAATCAAAATTTTGTCAGGAATGAATATTACTGAATCTAGACTTCCCCAAGATGGTGCCATTAAAGCAACCATTCAAGGACTAGATCTCGATCTTCGTGTTTCTGCTTTGCCTACAAACAAAGGAGAAAAAGTGGTTATTCGTATCTTAGATTACACAAGAAGTTTAAGTGGACTAGAACATTTAGACTTTTGCGAAGAAAATTATAAAAAAGTATTAAAAATGATTGGTGAACCAAACGGAATTATTCTTGTAACCGGAGCTACCGGAAGTGGTAAATCAACAACCGTATATTCTTTGCTTGAAAGACTAAACAAAGAAGAATCTAATATTATTACCGTTGAAGATCCAGTCGAAATGGATTTACGTGGTGTCAACCAAGTACAAACCAACAGTGAAATTGGTCTTACGTTTGCAACTGCCCTTCGTTCAATTTTAAGACAAGATCCAAACATCATTATGATTGGAGAAATTCGTGATAGTGAAACAGCCCAAATCGCTGTTCGTGCTTCCATTACTGGTCACTTAGTATTATCAACCATCCACACCAATAACTCGTTAAATACCATCGAACGTTTAATCGATATGGATGTTGAAAAATATTTACTAGCAAGTTCTTTAGAAGGAATCATTTCTCAAAAATTAGCTCGCCGTGTTTGTACAAAATGTCGAAAAAAACGGCCAACCAGCGATTATGAAAAACAATTATTTAAAGCTGTTTTAAACAAAGACGTTAACGAAATTTACGAAGCCGTTGGTTGCGAAGAATGTGCCAAAGGATATAAAGGTCGTCTAGGAGTTCATGAAGTATTGGTTATTAATCAAAAAATTCGAGATGCTTTAACATCCAATATGCCAAAAGAAAAACTAAGAGAGCTTGTATATAACAGTGATGTTATCACGATGTTACAAGATGGTTTACAAAAAGTAGTTAACGGAGATACAACCTTTGAAGAAATTATTAAAATCATTGAAATTGATGAAGATGAAAATTTAATTGGACGTGCAGATTTAAAGAACGCTATTGAAAATTCTATTTTAAAATCACAACGTCATGAAAATACAAGAAAGATTTTGGAATCTGAAAAGAAAGAAGAAGAACAAAATACCGTCTCTTCGAACATAATTTCTCCAACCCCAATCAGTCCACAAGAAAAAAGCAATCCAACTGATACTTCTCTAGAGCAACCAAAACAAGAAACGATGGTGACTGCTAAAAAAGAAGAAAAAACAGAATCCATTCTTGACCCATCCTTTAAAGCAAATTCTCAAATTTCACAACCAACACCACCAAAAGAGCAAGGAATACAAAGTTTATTAAATGGACAAAATCAACCAATAATAAATCCATTTACTCCAGCTACACCAACCGAAAAAAAAGAACCTCAGGAAGTTCCAAAAGAACCAGTTTCTAATTTAGAAGAAGAAGAAAAAAAGAAAAAAAGTTTTGGTTTTAATTTATTTGGAAAAAAATAACACTTTCAAAAGAAAGTGTTTTTTTATGAACGCTTTTAAGCAAGTAAAGTTAAAAGATCCATAAAACTTTGCTGACTTAACACCAAAAGAATCGCTGCCATACTTAAAAAAGGACCAAACGGAATAATATGAGACTTATTCTTCCATAAAATAAGAAGAGAAATTGGAAGACCTAGAATCGATGCAAGGAAAATAGAAACAATGGATAAAGGAAAGCCTAAGACAATTCCAAAAAGACCCATTAATTTAATATCCCCTCCTCCCATCGATTCTTTTTTAAACATATGATCTCCAAACTTTTTAATCCCATACATCAAAAGAAAAGCAGCAAGCCCTTGAACAAGAGAAAGAAGACATTCTTTTATTCCATGAAGACATAAAATTTCAAAAAGAAGTAAAACAACTCCGAAAATAATCACTTCATCTGGAATAATTAACGTATCAATATCGCTAATAATTACAATCGCAAGTAAAGAGATAAACGTAAGAGGAATAATTAAATCCAAAGAAAGACCAAAAGAGATATAACATAAAGAAAATAAAACTCCTGTCATAACCTCATATAAAAGATATTTTATGGATAATTTCGCCTTACATTTCCGACATCTTCCTCTTTGAAAAAGATAAGAAAAAATAGGAATCAACTCATAAAATTTAAGTTGATGTCCACAATTGGTACAATGAGAAGGTGGATAGACAATAGACTTTCCTTCCGCCAATCGATCGCCAACGACATTAAAAAAGGAACCAAAAATTGTTCCGAAAATAAAAAATACAAGTATAAAATATAGTTCCATTTTCTTCACTCCTACATAACGGTATCATACATACCAAACATTGGAATAATAATTGATAATATAATAACTCCAACATTAACCGTTAAGAAAATAATTAAAACAGGTTCAATAAATGTTTTTATTCTTTGTACAGCTTCCGCATGTTGACTTTGATAATAAACAGCAACCCTTCCCATCATTTCTGGTAATTGACCAGTCTTTTCTCCAGTTACTAACATCGTATACGCTGGGACTGGAAAGGCCCAATGATCTTTGAAAGAAGAAGATAATTTTTCTCCTTTTGATAAATTATTTATCGTATCCGTAATTAACTGTTTATATATTTCATTATTTGTTACTTTCATTAAAATATCCATACTATCTGTAATAAAAACATTATATTTTAATAAAGATGCAAAAGTTTTCGTAAACATCGCAACTTCATTATAAATGATAACATTGGATATAACTGGTAAATGCATTCCCAACCATTGTACTTTTTCTCGAAAAGCCTTGGATTTTTTATATAGTTGAATCAATAAAATTAAAATCGCAATAATAACTAAAAGAACGATGATTCCATATTTTTGTAAAAATTCACTGAATGCCATTACCATTCTTGTAAATGCTGGTACTGCATCCGGATCCATACTATCATAAATTTCGACAAATTGTGGAATAACCCAAATAAGAACAAAAGCAATAACTGCAATTGCAAAAACAAAAACCATCGTTGGATACATCAAAGCCGTAATCATTTGTTTTCTCGATTTATCCATCTGTTCGTAATAATCCGCCATCTCATCCAAAGCTGCTGGTAGATCTCCTGTCATTTCGGCAACCCGAACCATGTTAATTAATAACTTTGGAAATGTATTTCCAACGGTTTCCATTGCTTTACTAAAAGGATCCCCATTTACTAAGCTATGAATCAAACTACGGAGAACTCTTTTGTAAGATTCTTTTTTATATTGTTGTTCTAAGACACGAACTGCATCAACCAATGGAATCCCTGCTTTTATGTAAGTGGATAATTGCGTCAATAAGAAAACTAAATCCTTTGGTTTCATTTTCGTATTAGAAACAACATCTTTCGCATGAAGTTGTTCAATCATTTTAGAAGTTCGAATGGAATAAACCGTAAATCCTTCTCCTAAAAGATAAGAATGAACTTCTGCTTTCGAATAAGCTTCAATATATTGTTTTACAAATTTTCCTTCAGGATTTTTTGCAACAAATTCATAGATCAATTTATGATCAGACTTTACAGCATCCGGACCATTAAAATCAATCACCATCGGATCCGCATTTTTATATTTTTTTTCTAAGCTATTTCCAAATAAATCTCCAACATCCATTTGTGCAAGACTCTTCTTATTAGGATCTTTTGGTTTCTTTTCTTTTTTTTTCGAAGGTGTCTTCTTTGAAACTGGTGCTCCACCACCTTCAAAAGTGGAATGTTCTTGTGTTAATTGATTCGTGTTTTCAATTGATTGATTGTTATTTTCATTCATAATCTCTGTATTTTCAAAAAAGAAAATACCACTCCCCACCTTCCGTATTCTCTACATTACAATAATTATATCATAAATATTAAAAATTGCAAAGAAAAAAACTGTAAAAAATACAGTTTTAATGGTTCTATAATAAATAGTGTTGGTGAGTAAAAATCTCATTGACACTATTTTATATAAAAAATGAGTCATCAACCAGAAACTCATGATAAAATTTTAATTGGTAAAACATGAAAGGATCTGATTAAA
>CALVWH010000066.1 GCA_944364705.1 uncultured Bacilli bacterium
AATCTAGTTCATAGTTTTTATGAACTTTTTTCTATTTTCAAAGAAAATTAAAGATTATTGGTTTGCTTATATTTTAAATAATTTTCAAATGCAGGTAATCCATAATTTTTATTATAATCGTTTGGAAATTCATTCAAATGAGCTAAAGCTATTTTCATCGTCATTACTAGGTCATTATTTGTAACGTTAGTTGCTGGATTTATAAGTCCATGTTCCAGTTCAATATTTACACCAGTTACAAGGTCTTCAAATGTAAATTTATCAAAAGGAACTCCTAAGAGATTTGCAACATATAAAATTTCTTGATCTTGATACATATTTACCTCCTACTTAACATTATGTTTCTAAATAAAAATTATCTATTTTAAGACAATCTTTCATCTTTTTGTTATACTATTTATAATGAAAAAAGGAGAAACTGATGGAAGTAAAACATTTACAAAAAGCATTATTTTCTTGTTACTCAAAAGATTTATGTTATCCAAAGATACAAGAAAATTGGAATGAAGAAAATAAAAGTTTAGGAATGTGTGCAATTACCTCCCTTATTGTTCAAGATTATTTTGGTGGAGATATTTGTAAAATTTATATTGATAAAATTAGTCATTATTATAATTTAATAGAAGATAAAATTGTTGATTTAACAAAAGATCAATTTTCTTATGAAATTGATTACAGCCATTATGAAATTATTGATCGAGATAAAATATTAACAGAACATACGAAATATCGATATAAGGAATTAAAAAAGAAAGTGATCGAAGTACTATTAAAACAAGTGGATGAAGAAGTTTTTGCTTGTAAATCTTGTAATCAATTGGTAGACAAATTCCCAAAAAGTGCCACAGTATTTCTGGGAAAAGATCATGATATTGTTTTAATTGGAGAAGCTCCTGCTAATAATGGATGGAGAAAAAGTCATCAATTGTGGAAAGATGTCAATGGGAAGGTATTACCTAGTGGAATTATTTTACAAAGATTATTTGATATTATTGATCGTGATATTTTTGAAACAACATTTCTAGAATCTGTAAAATGTTATCCACTGGAAAGAAAAAATTTAAAAATTTGTTCTAATAATTGTAAAAATATTATGTTAAAACAATTGGAAATTTTAAATCCTAAACTGATTATTCCTTTAGGAGAGTTCCCTACTAGAAATTTACTAAATTTTAAATTTAATAAGTTTGCAGATGTCGTTGGAAATCTATATGAAGTAAATGGATACCACATATTACCAATTTACCACCCTAGCCCAATTTCTCCAAAAAGTTATAAAGGAAATGTTCCAATTTTTGAAAAGTTAAAAAATAAAAAATGATTTTAGCAAAAGAATGAACTTTTTCTACTTTTTATTCATCAACGGATTTACTAACTCTTATAATAAATGTTATAAACCGAGTTTTGTAGTTATTAAGTAAAAAACGCCATTTATCCCAGTTTTTATAGAAATAAAGAGGAATCGTTTGACATAGATATTTCTTTATGATATATTATCCATGCAAGGAAAAAATGTTAAATCATTTTTGTAAGGGGTCTATTTTAGGATAGAGCCCTATTTTTTTGACTTAATTTCTTGAATTTTTTTGAAAATCGAGCTAACATGCACACAAGGAATCACTTTTTGTCTTATATTTTATCAATCACCATATAATATAAAAAACAAAACTATATTAATATAAATCAGATTTGATTAAGGATCGAAACATTCTAATCAAATCTGTTTTCTTATTGTAATAAAAATTGGAATAACAATAGAATTTTTATATTATATCAATATCATAGATATTAATAACTTAAACTTTTATGATAACATCATTCTCAAAAACGCAAAAGTCAAAAAAAATAGACATCCCCTATTATTTATGTTAAACTATAAAACAAATTTAAACCATTTAAGGAGAAATTTCTATGGACCTTTGTGAACAAATATTAAAAAAAAATGATTATAATACAATCATAACCGATCTAAAATTTAATCAATTATTACAAGAATTTTTAAAAAACTCAAAAAATGAATTTCTTTTCAATGACTCTATCATAAGTTCTACAGAAAAAGTATTAATGTTAAAAGACTACCTTTATAGTTCTAAAGAAGTTAATCTTCTATTTGCCCTATTATTAAAACATCACTATAATATGCGAGAAGAAATCAAAGATGCCATTCATGAATTAGGAAAATTAAGAAACCCTATAATAAATAAAGCAGTTATCAAAAAATTCTTACATTCTCCAGTTATCCAAGACATTACGTTAAACCAAAAAACATATACAATCACCAGTCTATATGGAACCTTTAGCTTCACATATGCAACAAACTACTTAAAAAAACAGAAAGAGATCATTCATTATATAAAAACAGAAAGATTATCCCAACGTTGCCATGAACATACTTATTTTATATCAAAAAAATTTCCAGAATTTTATTCCATTACCGCTCACTGTCTAGATTACTTTTGTAACAATTACTATCATTCATACACCTACAATCAAAGCGATGATTCAATCATTGACTTATGTGGTAACTTTGTAATGGAAAAACAACAATATGATCGTCTATATAAACCAAAAGAAATATCCATCATTTTAAATCGAGAAGTTGAAAAAGAATTAGCCATAACCTTAGAAAAAACAGACTTACCAAAACGTCTTTGTAAATTATTAAAAATTTCTTTATATAAAGAATATTTACAATTCCTCTCCTATTATGGTCCTTTAGAGCAAGCTCCTCCTTCCAAACTACTAAAAAAATAATTTCATCAAGTACAGCAAAGCAACAAACACCGGTTGCTTTTTATAATCCGTTTTCCACTTATCTTTGTATAATAATATAAAAACTATCTTTTCTTACCCTTTCCTATTTTCTATCAAGAATATCCAAAAAAACTAAGAAATTCTTTGACCTTATCATTAGAAATGATATAATGAAAATGACATAAAAAAAGACTGCCGATGCAGTCGATCACATAATGTGAACTTTTAGGG
>CALVWH010000067.1 GCA_944364705.1 uncultured Bacilli bacterium
AACGCTTCTTCAAAAAATTTGACAACTCCTTGATTTTTACTAACTCCCCCTTGAAAAACAACCGGAGATGCAATTTTCTTTCCTTTTCCTACATTACATAAATAATTGTTCACAATGCTTTTACAAAGACCTGCGACAATGTCTTCTTTTTTATATCCTACTTGAGCTTTATGTACTAAGTCGGATTCTGCAAAAACGGTACAGCGCGAAGCAATTTTAACTGGATTTTTGCTTTGCAAAGCCATTTTTCCAAAATCTTCAATCGAAACATCCAATCGTTTGGCTTGACTCGATAGAAAAGCTCCCGTTCCTGCTGCACAAAGAGTATTCATAGCATAATCGGTAACAACCCCTTGATTTAATAAAATAATTTTTGAATCTTGACCTCCGATTTCTAAAATTGTTCGAACGTCTGGATAAAAGTTTAATGTTCCAATCGCATGAGCCGTAATTTCATTTTTAACTTGATTGGCATCGACCATAAGCCCAACCAAATGTCTAGCACTTCCCGTCGTTCCAATTCCTTTGATCACATATTCTTTTTGTTTTGGTTTTAAGCTTTCCAATACTTGGCAAGCCGCTTTCACTGGATTTCCTTCTGTCCAAAGATACGTAGAAGCTAAAATTTGATTGTTTTCATCAATGACAACTCCTTTGGTAGAAATGGATCCAATATCTAATCCTACATAAGCATCTTTCAAGACTTTCTCTTCCTTTCCATGAGATCATAAAAAGCTTCAATTCTTGTTTGCATTCCCACTTCACTTGTTTCCGAATCAAATGAAAAATATAAAATAGGAACTCCATATTCTTTTGCGATACGATCAATGATGGGCATCACTCCAATTTCTGGTGTGCAGAAAGAAGATTTGATATGAATGATTCCATCGTATTTTTTTTGACATAGTTCTAATGTTCTTGCTACATTATCGGCTGCATCAGCACCAAGGGGATAATGAACATATTGTTTTATTTTTTTCATTTCTTTTTTCATCACTCTACTTTTTTCAAACAGTAAATAATGAACATTGGTATATCGTTTGATAGAAATTCCATAACTTGCTAACATCAATTCTAATTGATAATTCGCAAATGGTTCCATAATGGTATAAAGTTCGCCAATAATTCCAATTCGAAGAGGATTTTGTACTTTTCGGTATGGTATTTTTTTGAATTTCTTTTGGTATTTTTTATATTTCAAGTATAAAGAAATATATCCTTTGGTCTTTGCAAACGAAGATAACATTTTTTCTTTTAAGGCAAGAAAACTTCCTTTTTCTTCTTCAAATCCGATATATTTTCGAATATAATGATCGATATGATCCATATATTTAACCATTTTACTTGCGATAAAGGTATGATAAATCAGTTTTATCCAAGAAAGTTTTGGATTGATTTGTTTTAAATCTTGGTAAATTTTTTTTACATTTTCTTTTCCTTTGGAAACAAGGTTAATATAGGTAAAGGAATATCCTAAATCTTTTAGAATTTGCATTTGTAATTCAAAATAATAACCATACCGACATCCACCTCCGGCTTGAATTAAAACATTTGCACCCATTTCTAAACATTCTAAAAAAGTTCCTAACGTGTATTTAAAAGGCATACAAACAAAATCTGGAGAATATTTACATCCTAGTTCTAAAGTTTTATTGGTAATCTTTGGTGCTTTTAAAATTTTTACTTTACTAATATGGGATAATAGATACTGTGCTGGAACTTGGTAGTCTCCCATTTGTGGGAAACAAACAACCAAATGTTTATCTTTGCAGTTCAAGAATATCTAAAAAACTTTCTATTCTGGTATCCATTCCAGCAAAGGCATCACTATCATCCATAATTAAATTTAAATAAGGAAACGATTCTTTTCTCATCGCAAGTTCATTAACCAGAGAATCCAGTCCACAAGGAAAGGTCGTAAGAAAGATTATCCCATCAATTTTATTTTTTAAAAACATTAAAGCTCCCATATTTTTTCTACTTTCATACCAATAAAGATTTTTTGATAGATTTTGTGATTGTTTTAGCATCTCTTCTTCTTCAAAAGCATCGCTATATAAAACAGAAAATCCTCGCTTCTTTACTTTTTTCGCCACCATTTCTCCAAGAAAGGGATCGTATAAATTATAAGGATGAGAAAGAAGCAATATTTTTTTCTTTTCTTTTTCTAAAAGATTTTTATTTCTTTTTATTTTTTTTCTTTTTCTTTCTTTCTCTTTTTCTTTTGCTTCTTGATAAGCAATCTTACATTCTTCTTCTTTTTTCCCTAATTGTTTTCCAATTTTCATAAACCCTTTTTCTTCGGTTTCTTTTTTTAACTCATTGATGTTATAGGAAAGAAAAGATGCAGAAAATATATTTTTCGCAAGATCATAGAGTAATAAAAAGTTTGTACATGTTTGATTATCGATTCCAAAATTATCGATTCGTGGTAAAAGAATATAATCTACCTGATTTTGTAAATACGCAATATGTCCTAAGGTAATTTTTAAGGAAAAACACATTTCTGAAGTGGCATAGGAATTTCCTAAGCGAATAATTTCTTTATTGGTTGGAATGCTTTCTTTTACATTCAACCCTAATTTTTCCAAGTAACATTTCCAAAGATAGCCATATTCTTCATAAAATAGACCTCTTGGTATTCCAATTGTCGTCTTTGTCATGTCATCACCTAACGTATTTTATGAATAGGAAAAAAAGATTATGTATAAATCGTGATATCTTTTCAACACTATAAATAGAAAAAAGATGTATTTATGAAAAAATTATGATATAATGATGAGGGTGAGTTTGTTTTTGTCAAACCCTTTTTCTCTCATCAGAAAGGAGTAACCTATGTATATCAAAGAGTTATCCAAAGAAGAATTTCAAAATTTTACGAATAATTTTGTACAGTCTTCGATTTATCAAAGTGCAGAATATGCGATGGTTATGAATAACCAAGGATTTCAAACCATGTTTTTAGGTCTAATTGACGAACAAAACCATATTCTGGCTGCTACTTTACTCTTAGTAGAAAAAAAGCATGGTTTTAAGTACGCATATGCTCCAAAAGGATTTTTACTCGATTATACAAATGCTTCTCTCTTTGAAACGTTTACAACAACCATAAAAAAGTATTTAGGAAAAAAAGATATTATTGCGGTAAAATTATGTCCCATGATTATTAAAACAATCTATGACACAAAAAATAATTTAAAAAGTGAAAATCAACGATATCAACAAATTTTTGATACGTTTAAAAGATTAGGATATTTTCATTTAGGATATAATAATAATTTTGAAGCTTTAAAACCAAGGTATGAAGGAATTTTAGATATTGGAATTCCTTATTATCAAATTTTTAACAATTTAGCTCGAAGCTATAAAAATAAAGTTCGTAGTAGTATTGCCAAAGGAGTTCAAATTTTTCGTGGAAATGAATATAACTTAGAAAATCTTTATTCCCAAACACAAAATAAATACTCAAAAAAATTAAAATATTTTGAAGATTGTTATCAATTTTTTGGAAATAAGTTAGAATATTATTATACAAAATTAGATACGGAAAAATACTTACAAAAAATTCAAAATGAATATCAAATAGAAGAACAAAAAAATAGACAATTAAATCAGTTTATTCTAGAAAATAAAAATAAAAATACCGAAGGAATGATTAAAAAGAAATTAAAAGCAGATCAAAGATTAGATTTTTGTAAAAAAGCTTTGGTAAAAGCAACCAATATATTAAAAGAAAATCCAAATGGTGTAATTACGTCTGCTGTTTTAACCATTAAAAATCGTGATACGGTATATCTTTTTGTCGATGGTCATGATCGAAATTTTAAAGAATTTAACTCAAAACATTTACTTCTTTGGACTCTGATTGAAAAATATAACAAACAAGGATTTAAATATTTCAATTTAGGAGGAATGACCAATATTTTAGATAAAAATAACAAATATCAAGGTCTTAATGATTTTAAATTAAACTTCGGATGTAAATGTTATGAATACATGGGTGATTTTGAGTTAATTACCAACAGTGGACTTTATTTGATGTATCGAAATTCTGGTCCTATTCGTAATATTTTAAGAAGATAAATTCCTTTGGGAATTTTTTTTTTGAAAAAAAAAGAGAAGTTATCTTCTCTTATCTTCCACTGAAATATCCTCCCGTTGATGGAAAATTAACTTTGTTTCTTGGATTAAATGTATGAGCTAAATACGTATCGTAGTCATAATAATCAGAATAATACAATCCATTTGCTAGGGAAAAATGTAAATGTGCTCCAGTTGAACATCCATCCCACCATTCAACGCTTGGATCTCCACCAGAAGTAGCAATCATAGTATTTGTGGTTACTTGTTGTCCAACGCTTACATTAATGCTTCTTAAATGTAGATATCCAGACGTATAGGTTTTTCCATTGATATTATGATAAATAAATACTTGATTTCCACCACAACTTGCTCGTCTTACAATAGCTCCAACTCTTCCATTTGCCGTAGGATAAACTGGAGTCCCTCCAGAAACACCAATGTCAATTCCGTTATGGAAACGGACACCTCCTAACGTTGGATGTGGTCTGCCACTGTTATATTCACTGGTAATGGTTCCATGAGTAATTGGTCTTATAAATCCAGTATCAGATATAATGCCTCCACCTCCACTAGATGGTGGATTTTTTCTTTGGAAACAAGCACTTGCAGTTTCGTTATCCCGACAACCATCGTTTTCTAACTTTTGAATCGATGCTTTTGCCGTTTTGATTTGAGAAGCTAAATCCTGTTCCCCTTCTCCTAAATCACTCATTTTTTGTCCTAATTTTACACGTTCTAATTCTAATTGTTGCTGTTTCTGCATAGCTTCTTCTTGTTTTTTCTGTAATTCTGCTGTTTTCTTTTTGTTGGTTTCAATTAATTGATTATATTCTTCAATTAACTTATCATTATAGTCTACTACTTGCTCAGAAACTGCCACACGGTATATAAAATCGGTAAAGTCTTTGGCTCCGAAAATATATTCCATATAAGTAGATTCTCCATTCGATACTTGTACAAAGTTGATTAATTTTTTTATTTCTTCTTCTTTTTTCTCAATATCGTCATTTAATTTATTAATTTCTTCTCCTAAATCTTTTATTTCGGTATTTAAAGAAGTAATTTCATTTTTAATGGTTTCAATATTTTGCTCTGTTTGGGCAATTTGTTCTTCGGTTAAAGCTTGTGCATTTTGATTTTCTTCTAATTGTTTTTCCAAAGAAGCAAGTTCTTTTTTCAAAGTCCCTAATGTTTTTTCAGCAGCATATGGTCGAAGATTAACAGAGAAAGTGCACAGATAAATCAAACAAATACAAATAACAATATCTCGTAATTTTTTCATAATAACCTCCTATTCTTTTAAAGCTTTGCGTATATTTTTATAATTTGGATAATAAAAACCAACGGTTTCCCAAAAACTTTTGGAATGATCAAAATGAACGAAATGAGAAAGTTCGTGAACAATAACATAATCTAATGCATCTGGTATTTCTCTTAACAGTTCCGCATTTAATGTTACGGTATTGTTTTTTCGATTACAAACACCCCATCTTGTCTTCATCGAGCGAATTCTAAGTTTTGGATATGGAATATTTTCTTTAAATTTCTTGTACCAAAAATCTAATCTTTCTTGAAATAAGTTTTTTCGATAATCGATTAAATAACGATCTAACATTTTTTGATCTTTTGTATAAATTCGGTGATCTTGCATACTTACATTTTCACAAAGCGATAAATAAATGATTTGGTATTCTTCTCCTAAAAAAAGAAAACGATCTTTTTTTAAAAGTTCCTCTTCTTTTCTTAAAATCATTTTCGCAATTGCTTCTTGATTTTCCATGATTAATTTTTTTATATAAAGCTTTGTTGCAAGATAATTTGTTGTAATTACAATATGTAAATCATCATTAATTCGAAAATATGTATTTTTGTTTTTCTTTTTGATAATATCGACTGGATAAGATCGATTTTGAATTTGAATCTCCACCAAACCCACCTCTATTATCAGTATAATATATTTTCCATTTTTTTTCAAGAGTTAACTTAAACCAAACTTTTGTCCTAAAGTAAGGGTAACGGCTGTTGTTTCATTAATCACTTGTCCTTCTGGAATGGACTGCATAGTTACATAACCATATCCTGTTGTTTGACATGGAACTCCAATCATTGAAAAATAGGTTTTTGCTTGTTTGCTGGACCAGCCAATCATATTTGGCATCTTATATTCGGTTCCATTGGTTTTTAATAGTACGGTATTATTATAAATGACCGTATTTCCAGCATTTGGATACTGGTCAGTTACATGATCTCCATTTCCTATAGTAACTACTTGAATTCCATGAGAGTTTAAGTCTTGAACGACTTGATCTACTTTTTTATTTTGATAAGAAGGTAACTGATAAGAATGGAAGGTTACATCTTCTTTCTTTTCTTCAAACATTCCTTTATAGGTTGCGATATTGGAAATGATTTCTTTTACGGCTGTTTTCATCGCACTACTTGTTCCAATTTCTGGTTTTGCTAAAACGGCATAAATGATATATTTGGGTTCATCTTTTGGAAACATTCCAGCAAAAGAATAAATATAACTTCCTTCGATATATTTTCCAGTAGAGGAATCAACGTATTGAGAGGTTCCCGTTTTTCCAATAATATCATATCCTTCGATGTTATAATCGATTCCGGTAGCATACCCTTCTCCATGAACAACTTGATACATTAAGTCTTTAATTTTATTGACCGTATTGGTAGATACCACTCGTTCTTGTTCTTCTTTTTTCGACTGATAAATTACTTTTCCTGTATTTGGATCAACAATTTTATCAATAATATGAGGTTTTAACATTTTTCCATCGTTGGAAATAATGGTTAAAGCTTGCAACGCTTGAATAACGGTTGAAGTAATTCCTTGTCCAAAAGAAGCGGAAGCAACTTCAATTGGATATTTAAAGTTTATCTTTCCTTCTAATTCTCTTGGAAGTTCAATTCCCGTAGTTTTCCCAAAGCCATATTTATTAAAACAATCTCTTAATTCTTCTCTTGTCAAAAACCGCTGCATAATGTTACTTACTCCAACATTACTAGAATATACATATCCTTGATCAAAAGTAATGGTTCCAAATCCAGTTCCATTCCAATCGTGAATGGTATCATCGGTAAAGGTAATTCCACTAGAATCATAGGTTGCATTTCCATCGTAGGTTCCTTTTTCGATGGCACACATATAAGTATAGGTTTTCATTGTAGACCCTGGTTCATATAAATAAGAGGTAAGCGGATTTTCATAACTCGTAATGTTTTTGGTATTTGGATTAAAGGATGGATAAGATGTATTGGCAACAATATCTCCGTTTTCTGCATCCATTACAGAGATGATCATCCATTCTGGTTTGCTTGCATTTGCGGCATCTTTAACTGCAGTCTCTACAAAGCGCTGAATACTAGAATCAATGGTTAGATAAATATCCGCTCCATCTTCGGCATCTACTCGTTCTTCTTTGGTATCTGGTATTTTATATCCAAAGCGATCTCTTTGGTATTTTAAATATCCATCAACTCCTTTTAAAACTTCATTGTATTTTGATTCAATTCCGAGTTCTCCAACAATTTGCCCTGACTCGTTTTCTTTAGCATATCCGATAATGTAAGAAGCAAAGTCGCCATTGGGATAATATCGTTTATAAGATTCTATAAAATCAATTCCTGGTAAATTTAATTTTTCGATTTCAATTTTGGTAAGTTCGGTAATTCCTCTTCCACCAGGGCCAAGTTCTACTTGATAAGCATCTTTATTTAAGAGTGCTAATAAATCTTCTTTGGTCATATTTAAAATTGGAGATAAAGCCTCGGCTGTTTTTTCTTTATCGACAACATGTAATGGTGTTTTACTATTTCCCGTTCGTTCTTCGGATAAATACGCAATGACCGTATAAGAAGTTACGTTGAGTGCCAAAATGTTTTTGTCTTTATCATAGATAGTTCCTCTCGTTGCCACTAAGTTTTCGGTTACTGTATTTCGTTGGGCAGCAAATTTATCCATATCGATTCCATAAATGGTTTTGGATAAGGCTAAATATGCAAGCTGAATACAAAGAAGGAAAAGAAAAAGAAGAAACACACAAAATATGATTCTTGGGAAATTCCAAACATTTTGTATTTTCTTCTTTTTCATATGATCACCTACTCTTCTACGGTCACAATATTTTCGTTATTATAAGCAAGTCCCATTTCTTGAATAACTTCTTTGATCTTATCGAAAGAAGTAAGTTCACTTACTTGCATATTCATGCTTTCATTGGTTTTTTCTTGATTTTTTACTTCATATTTTAATTTTTCAACATTCATATTTAAATTTCCAATGCTTGCACCACAAAAAATCTGAACAACTAAAATACACAAAGGAGACAAAACTAAACCAATGAAATATACTAATTTTTCACCTTTTGTAAATTTTAATTTTCTTTTTTTGTTTTTTTTCATGGTATCACACTTTCTATTTTATTCTTTCAATGACATGAAGACGAGCACTACGGCTTCTTGGATTTTTTTCTTTTTCTTCTTCGGTTGGTTCTATCACACAAATTTCTTTAAATTTTGGTTGATATTCTTCTGGAAGAATTGGAAGTTTTTGAAGTTCTTTTTTTACTTTACAGTTTTTTTTCACAAATTCTTTGCAGATGTGATCTTCTAAGGAATGGAAGGTAATCACACAAATTCTTCCTCCAATCGATAAGAAAGAAAAGGCATCTTCTAAGGCATTACGAAATACATCTAGTTCTTGGTTTACTTCGATTCGAATGGCTTGGAAAACTTTTCGAGCGGGATGTTTTTCTCTTCGATATTTAAAGGGAACATTGTTTTTTACAAGTTCTGCAAGTTCTAAGGTTGTTTCGATTTCTTTGTTTTCTCGGTATTCTATGATTGCTTGTGCAATTGGTTTGGCGTATTTTTCTTCTCCATAGGTTTGAAAAATATGAATCAAATCTTGCTTTGAATAGGTATTGACAACGGTTTTTGCAGTTAATTTTTTTCTTTGATCCATTCGCATATCTAAAGGAGCATCTTTATGAAAACTAAATCCTCGGTAATCTTCATCTAGTTGAGGACTTGATACGCCTAGGTCAAATAAAATTCCATCGACTTCTTTTTGGTTTCTTTTTTCTAATTCTTCTTTTAAGAAAGTAAAGTTTCGATCAATGATTTCGAAGTTTGGAGCAATGGAACTTAGTTTTTTTTGACTAAAGGTGATTGCTTCTTTGTCTTGATCAAAGGCATATAAATATCCTTTAGGAATTCTTTTTAGGATCTCACTACTATGTCCAGCATATCCTAACGTGCAATCTACAATAACAGAATCTTCTTTGATGTTTAAGGATTCGATACTTTCTTTTAGTAAAACACTAATATGCATATAATCACCTACCAAGGATTGGAAAACAAATGATCCGCAATTTGTGAAATTTCGGCTTCATTTTCTACCGTAAATGCTTCCCATTCTTCTTTTGCCCAAATTTCTAAATGGTCATTAACCCCTATAATAATACATTCTTTTTTTATATTTGCATAATTTAATAGTGGCATTCGAATGTTGATTCTTCCTTGTTTATCGATTTCACAAACATTCGCAGCGGATAAAAAAAAGCGCATAAAGTTTCTTGCTTCTTTGGTGTTTGGTAATTCTCGGTATTTTTGAATGATGGTTTCCCATTCTGCTTTGGGATAGATGAACAAACAGTGATCTAATCCACGGGTTAAAACAAAGTCTTCTCCTAATTCGTAACGAATTTTTGAGGGAATGGTTAATCTTCCTTTTTCATCTAAGTTATGATGATATTCTCCCATTAGCATTCAAAATCACCCACTTTTCACCACTATCTACCACTTACACATTCATTTTACCCCATTTTCAGGGTTTTGTCTATGTTTTCTAAGGAAAATACATAACTTTACATTTTTTTACATTTAAAAAGATGATTTTTTTATTCTAAAATCATCTTCCATGGTTTTAATGTTTTTTTATCTTCGGTTTCTTTATAGATTGCAAGAACTTTTCCGTTTTTTACAAAGCAAACAATATCTTCTTTTTCTTTTTGTATTTTTTGACCTTTTTTAATTTTGAATTCTAACTCTTCGGTTACTTCTACTTTTGGATAAGGTAAAATGTTTTCAAGTGGCAATAATTGATATTCTCCTTTTTCGATTTGCTTTATGGTAGATGCTTGCTTGATCGTGAAGTTTCCTTGTTTCGTTCTTCGTAATTCGGTCATGATTCCTACGGTTTTTAAAGAGGAAGCGATGTCTCGAACTAAGCTTCGAATATAGGTTCCTTTGCTTACCGTTGCGGAAAAGGAAAAAATAGTATTTTCCTTTTCGTAAGTAATTTCTGAGGTCAAAGATAGTTTTTTTATGGTTACTTCTTTTTTTGGTAAAGAAACGGTTTGTCCTGCACGAGCGTATTCATAAAGTTTTTTTCCGTTTACTTTTACAGCAGAATAGATGGGAACTTCTTGTTGATACGTGATTTCAAATTTTTTTAACGTTTTTTCGATTTGTTCTTTTGTAAGATGCGTTGGTATTTGTTTTTGAATGGTTCCTTCACAATCTAGAGTATCGGTTTGTATTCCAAGAGCGGCAGTTACAAGATATTCTTTTTCCATGGATGTTAAAAGCTCGGCAATTTTCACTGCTTTTCCAACACATAGGACAAGTGTGCCGGTTGCTAAAGGGTCTAACGTTCCAGTATGACCGATTTTTTTTGTGTGCAAAATTTTTGATACATGATTTACAACGTCTCTACTTGTCCATCCTTTTGGTTTGTCAACAACAATAATTCCATCCATAGCAATCACCTTGTTTTATTATATCATGTATAAATGTAGATGTGAATCAATGAATAAAAAATTCATTCGTTTATGATAAAATATTTTTTTGACTTTCCTATTATGCAAAAAAAGATCACTTAAGATCTTTTATATTTTACTTTTTCATTTCTTTTTTCTTTCAAAAACGTCAAATAATTTTCATATCTACTTTTTAAGATATAACCCTGTTTGACCATTTCTTTAATTTTACAACCATCTTCTTTATCATGCATACAATCATGATATTTGCATTCTCCTTGATAAATAACAAAATCTTTAAACTGATCTCGAATATCTAAAATCGTCATTTCTTCTAAATGAATCGAAGAAAAACCCGGAGTATCGGCAACATATCCCCCACCAATAGGAAGAAGTTCGGTATGCCTTGTTGTATGTTTTCCTCTTCCTAAAGCATAAGAAATATCATCCGTTTTTAACTGTAATGCAGGATCTAAATGATTTAATAACGTACTTTTTCCTGCTCCACTTTGACCAGTAAAGACCGTAATTTTATTTGAAAATAAAAAGCGAATTTCCTCAATTTGTGTATTCTTAAAACATTGATATCCCATTTTTTTATAAAAAGATAAAATCTTTTCCATTTCTTCTGGATCTTTTAATAAATCCCATTTTGTAAAAATTAAAATAGGAACAATGTTATGAAATTCTATCGTTACCAAAAGTTTATCTAACAAATAAGAATCAAAATCCGGATCTTTTAAACTTGTAATAATAAATGCATAATCAACATTAGCAATCGATGGCCGAATTAAATAATTTTTTCTTTCTTTTACATCTAAAATATAATGATTTTTTTCATCAAAAGTAACCAAGTCCCCCACTAGAGGAGTAATCTTTAAATTTCGAAATTTTCCTCTAGACTTACAAACATAAAGTTGATCAGATAAGACCGTATAGTCATTACTGATCTGTTTAATAATTCTTCCTTCCATATTAAGAATCTTCTTCTGGATCTGAACTTGGAGTTGGAGATGCCGATGGGGTGGAACTTGGAGTTGGTGTTGGCGTTGCTTTTGGTTTTTTCGCAACCGTTAAGGTTAAATTAGCACCCGTAAATACTTCTACTCCAGCGGTACGATTTTGTTTAATAATCGTTCCCTCTTCTACGGAATTGGTTTCTTCATACGTAAGGGTTAAATTAATTCCATGTTGATCACAGAACTCTTGAGCATCGGCAACCGTCATTTTAGTAAAATCTGGATATACCGTATAAATTTCCGCAATATATAAAGTTAAAATATCTCCCTTTTCTAACTTTTCTCCTTTTGCTGGCTCTTGTTC
>CALVWH010000068.1 GCA_944364705.1 uncultured Bacilli bacterium
TACTTGCTTTTTAAAATCTTCTGTATAATTTCTTCTTTCTCTTCTTTCTTTCATAGGCTTTTTTTCCTTTCAAATTTTATTATACATTGTCCTTATCTTTTCTGTCTAATTTATTATAACCGATCCATAACTTTTAAACAAAATAAAAATCTATCACCTAAAATGAAACAAACTTTAAAATTATATAGAGACAATATTAAATATATTGAAAATTCATTTAAATATGACATTAATAATGGGATCATAGAAGGAACAATAATTTAATTAAATGTATTAAAAGAATTGCTTTTGGTTATAGAAAATTCGATCATTTTATAGCTCGCATATTCTTAATTAAAGGCATTATAAAAGGATGATTTTTTTTCATCATCCTTCTTAATCGATTCATTTATCAAACTTACTGTTACCAACACTATTTGACAAAGAACCATAACTTTTATAAATAATTCATAATGATACAAACTAAAAAGAAAGTAATCCCAAGAAGTAAAGTCAAACGACTTAAGAAAAGTTCTCCCCCACGTTCTTTTCGATTTGCGAATAACCGATCATTTCCTCCAGTAATCGTCGAAGAAGCACTTTCCGCTTTTCCACTTTGTAAAAGGGCTAACGCAATTAATAAAATAGAAACAATCAATAAAACAACTTTCATTTGCCCCATCCTTTCTAAAACTAACTCTAATTATTATATAAAATGTTTTCCCATTCGTCAACTTTTTGATGAAATTTTAAAAGGATTTCTTGTTTTTCTTCTTCTTTTAGAAAAGAAGAAGCGATCGCATATTCATTCATTTTAATAAAATCCTTTTCCGTAAATCCAAACGTTTCTTTTAATTTTTGATATTCTTCGGTTAAGGTGATGTTAGAAACTGTGCGATTATCGGTATTAATGGTAACGAAAACCCCTTGATCATACAAGGTTTTTATCGGATGATCAAAATAAGTAGAAACGGCATTCGTTTGAACATTACTTGTTGGACAAACTTCTAAAGTAACTTTTTTTTCTTTTAATGCTTGAATGCTTTCTTTTTGTTCTATCGAGCGAATTCCATGACCAATTCTTGTTGCTCCAAATTGAATCGCACATTCAACACTAGATGCTCCATCCGCTTCTCCAGCATGAATGGTAAAAGGAATCCCTAATTGTTTTGCTTTGGAAAAAAGAAAAGCATAATCTTTCGTTGGATAAACAGCTTCGGCAACTGCTACATCGACTCCAACAACTCCTTGATTTAAAAATCTTTGAGCACAAGATAAAACGGATAAATTTTCTTCTTCGTTTGCTCCCCGCATCATACAAAGAAGAACCTTAACGTTTGTTTCAGAATCTTTCAAAGATTCGCAAACAATCGAAACAACTTCATCCATAGACAATCCTTGTTTGGTATGATAAAAAGGACAAAAGCGAACTTCAGCATAAAGAACATGATCTTCTTTTAACATTTGAAGCAATGCTTGACAAGCGTTTTCTAAATGTTCTTTTGTTTGTAAATAGGCAATAGGAAGAGAAAATTTTTGTAAATATTCATTTAAATCTTCACATTTTTCTTTCGCAACGACTTGTTTTAATGTTAAAGAAGGATCTTCTTCTTGTAACAAAGAAAAGGCAAGAGAACCATCCAAATGTAAATGAAGTTCAATTTTTGGAAAGTTTTTCATCCTTTGATAACCTTCTTTAAAGCATTTAAATAAAGAATGTCCATTCGATCTTTTTCAATATGAAATTCTTTTAAAATGGTATCATAATCTTTTCCATTTAAGTCGAAATAATATTTAAAATAATTCGCATTCTCTTTCATTTTACTAGCAATGATAAAGGCTAAAATACTATCAAATCCATAAGAAACCATATGATTGATAGAAAATTTATAAGAGTTTTGTAAGAATTTTTGACTCATTTGTTTAAATTCTTTAATTTCCTTTGGATCGTTTAAAACTTTATAAATACTTCTTTCATTAATTTTAAAATAGTTTAAATAAATTTCAAAAAGGTTTCCAAAGTAAGAAACATAAGAATATGCTTCTCTTTTTTGTTTTTCAATTTTTAAGAAATAATAATTTACGGTCTGTTTCTCATATCCTTGACTTTTTAAATAATCAGGAAGAAGTTCTAAAGTAATTAATATTTTCAAAGGATTTTTTTCTATTTTGGTTAAAAAAATTCTCGTTAAGGTAAAAATATCTTCTAACGTTCCTTTACTTGGTATATTAATTGCATTCGCAATTTTTTCAAGTTCTTTTTCATAAAAATTTATTTTTGTATCTTTTACAGCTACTTCAAATTTTTTACTATAGGATTTATTTACACTTAAGAAAAATTCAGAAGCTAAAGATAGTGTTTTTAAAGAGTCTACTTCAACCGTTTTCTCTTCTTCTTTGTATTCTTTTTTTAAAATGTTCTGACAAAAACGACCAATCATCATTAGGTTTTTTGAATAAAAACCGTCTTTGTCTAATAAATCAAAATAATCTGAAATCAAATCATTTAAACGATCATAATCCATTTATCGTCACCTTCCATATGATCATTATACCAAATTTCGACACTTTTTACACTACTTTCCGAAAAAATCTTTGATTTTCCAAACAGAAATGTTTTTGAAATCTAATACTCTTCCATAAACCAATATTAGATCGTCATAGTCCTATTTAATAGACCTTGTTATTTCTATCCTGACAGAACAAAAGTCAAAATAAATTTTGACATAGCTTAC
>CALVWH010000069.1 GCA_944364705.1 uncultured Bacilli bacterium
TTATCTTCCAAAACAAGTAAAACAGCACATAAAAGAACTTACGTTATTCTATGAAAAAATCGTAAGCGAAATTGTGAGCGAAAGTTTTTATCAATAAAAAAAGAAGAAACAAAATCTTTTTAAAAATGACAAGAAATCCTTGCTTTTTAAAAAAAATAGTTTCTTTTTTTTTGATTTTATGTTAAGATAGATATAGATTGTACAATAAGGAGGAATGCAGTGTGGCATTTAAAGGAATAAAGAAATGGTTAGATAGTGATGAAGGTGAAGTATACGTGAAAGATTCTTCCGATGAATTTTATACGACAAAAAAAGAAGAAGAGAAAGAAAGCAATGTTAGTAGCGGAAATAAAATGATTTTATTAGAACCTAGAGCTTATTCGGAATCTCAACAAATTGCCGATTATTTAAAAGCAAGAAATACCATTGTTGTAAATTTAAAAAGAGTTACTTCGGAACAAGCGAAAAGAATCGTTGATTTTTTAAGTGGAACAATTTATGCCATTGGTGGAGACATTCAAAAAATTGGTGGAGGTATTTTCCTATGTACACCAAATAACGTAAACGTAGAAGGAAAAATTACCGATGACAAAGAAGGAAAAAATATTCACGATAACAACGATATCAATATTGAATGGTAAAAAAAAGATTGGAATAAAAGAAATAATGTGCTAGAATATGTTCTAACGCATGGGTGGGGTGAACTTATGGACAAGTTTAATCGAACACTTCGTGGGTATGATCCAGAAGAAGTGAATGCTTTTTTAGATGGAGTTATTCAAAAAGTAGAACAAATGATTGAAGAAATGAAAGAAAAAGATCGAAAAATCGAAGAACTTCAATCTCTTGTAGAAGAAAACCAAAAACTAAGACAACAAAATAATCAATATCGAAAATTAGAAGAAACCATGAACAAAGCAATTTTCATTGCCCAGAAAACCTCTGACCAAATGCGTATTGATGCTTCTAGAGAACGTGAAATTATCATTCATGATGCGAAAAATAATGCAGATAAAATTTTAAACGAAGCTTTAATGAAAGCAGAAAATGTCCAAAGAGAAGCCATGCAGCTAAAACGAAATATTGTGATTTTCAAACGAAAAATAAAAGATATTGTGGAAGCACAATTAGATGTTGTAAACGAAATTGATCAAATAAAATTAGAATAAAAACAAAAGAGAAAGACGGTATATTATAAACCTTTTTAGAGAGTTTATGGTTGGTGAAAATAAACAAGAATATAATATATAGATCACTTTCGATGTTTTTACTGGATAAGAGTAAAACGGTCACGCGTTATAGTGTTAAGTGCATAGATTCTATGAATTAAGGTGGTACCGCGGTTTTTCGTCCTTAACAATAGAATCTTTTTTTATTTTGAAAGGAAGACTGATTATGGAAAAATTTAAAGAATTAGAAAAACAAAATACGTTTAAAGTAGAACAAGAAAAAATGGAAAAATGGAAAAAAGAAGACTTACTGGAAAAAACAATTCAAAACCGAGAAGGGAAAAAAGAATTTGTCTTCTATGATGGCCCAGCAACCGCAAATGGAAAACCAGGAATCCATCATATGGTTGCGAAACTTTTAAAAGATACTTTTTGTAAATACAAAACCATGCAAGGATATCATGTTTTAAGAAAAGTAGGTTGGGATACCCATGGATTACCAGTAGAAGTACAAGTAGAAAAAGAACTTGGATTTAATGGAAAAGAAGACATTGAAAAATATGGAATCGAAAAATTTAATCAAAAATGTAGAGAAAGCGTTTGGGAAAACGAAGATGCATTTAAAAAATTTACCGAAGAAATGGGACAATTTATCGATTTAAAAAATCCTTACATTACTTATGATAACAATTATATCGAAACCGAATGGTGGATTTTAAAACAATTTTTTGATAAAGGACTTATTTACGATGGACTTAAAATCGTTCCTTACTGTCCAAGATGTGGAACTGGACTTGCTTCTCACGAAGTTGCTCAAGGATATAAAGATGTAAGCGTAAATACCGTAACCGTTCCATTCAAATTAAAAGAAGAAGAAAATACATATTTACTTGTTTGGACCACAACACCATGGACCTTAATCGCAAACGTTGCTGCCTGTGTAAATCCAAAAGAAACCTATGTAAAATGCAAATCCAAAGGATATTACTTTATCGTTGCCGAAAAATTATCTCATAAAGTATTAGGAGATGATTTCGAAGTTGTAGAAACTTATAAAGGAAAAGATTTAGAATATAAAGAATACGAGCAATTGATGCCATTTTTAAACGTCGATAAAAAAGGGTTTTATATCACTTGTGCTGATTATGTTACCATGGAAGATGGAACAGGAATTGTTCATATCGCAACCGCTTTTGGACAAGATGACTACGAAGTTGGATTAAAATACAATCTTCCAGTATTAAATCCCGTAGATGAAAAAGGATGTTACACCGATGGACCATGGAAAGGAAGACTCGTTGTCGATCCAGAATTAGAAGTAGAAATCATTAAGTATTTAGCATCCCAAGATAAACTATTTAAAAAACAAAAAATGGTTCACAATTATCCACATTGTTGGAGATGTAAAACGCCACTTGTTTATTATGCAAAATCAAGTTTATACATTAAAACAACCGCATTTAAAGAAGACATCATCAAAGCAAATAAAAAAGTACATTGGCATCCATCTTATGTAGGAGAAAAAAGATTTGGAAACTGGCTTTCCAACATGAACGATTGGGCAATTTCTAGAAATCGTTATTGGGGATGTCCAATTCCTTTATGGAAATGCTCTTGTGGACATGAAGAAATGATCGGTTCTAGAGAAGAACTAAAAGAAAAGGCAATCGAACCAATCGATGAAACGTTAGACTTACATCGTCCTTATGTCGATAACATTCATCTAACATGTCCAAAATGCCATCAAAAAATGCAAAGAATTCCAGACGTTATCGATTGTTGGTTCGATTCTGGATCTATGCCATTTGCTCAATATCATTATCCATTTGAAAATAAAGAACTTTTTGAAAAACAATTTCCAGCAGACTTTATTTCAGAAGGAGTCGATCAAACAAGAGGATGGTTCTATTCTTTAATTGTAATATCTACTTTCCTAAAAGGATGCGCTCCTTATAAAAACGTATTAGTCAATGATTTATTACTGGACAAAAATGGTCAAAAAATGCATAAAAGCAAAGGAAATGCGATCTCACCATTTGGTGTTTTGGAAAAATATGGGGCAGATGCTACAAGATTTTATATTTTATCCGCATCTCCTGTATGGACTCCATTAAAATTTGATGAAGACGGAATCAAAGAAGTAAATGCTAAATTCTTTAATACGTTAAGAAATATTTATACCTTCTTTCAAATTTATGCAAACACAGACCAATTAGATCCAAGAAACTTTAAAGTTGCTTATAAAGATTTAGAAGAAATTGATCAATGGATTTTATCCAAATATCATCAATTGATTCATGAAGTAACCAAAGCATATGAAGAATATGACTTAAATAAAGTAGTCAAATTCTTAAACAACTTTGTTAACGAAGATTTCTCAAATTGGTATATTCGTCGTTGTCGTAGAAGATTCTGGAAAGGGGAATTTGACCAAAGCAAAAAAGCAGTTTATCAAACCACTTATGAAGTATTGCTTGGTGTTTGTAAACTGTTAGCTCCAGTATCGCCATTTTTAGCTGATGAAATTTATGTGAATTTAACTGGCGAAGAAAGTGTACATCTTGCAGATTTCCCAAAATATCAGAAAAAATATATAAATGAAGAAATCATGGAAAAAATGGATCTTGTTCGCGATTTAATTTCTTTAGGAAGAAATGCTAGAGAAGATGCAAAAATCAAAGTAAGACAACCAATCAAAGAAGTTCTTGTCGATGGAAATCAAGAAGCAATCCTTTCAAATTTAACTTCTTTAATCGAAGAAGAGTTAAATGTTAAAAACGTTACGTTTGTTGATGATTTAAGTGAATATGTAGATTTTATCGTAAAACCAAACTTTAAAGAAGTAGGAAAAATCTTTGGGTCAAAAATGAAAGATTTCCAACAAGCATTATCAGAACTTAGTAAAAAAGAAATCTTATCATTACAAAAAGGAAATACGATTTCTGTAGAAATTCAAGGAGAAACTTATTCTGTGGATTCTTCGATGGTTGATCTTCGGATGCAGGCAAAAGAAGGATTTAATGCAGGATTTGATCAAAAAAATATTATTATTTTAAATACGGTTTTAACCGAAGATTTGATTAAAGAAGGAATTGCTAGAGAATTGGTATCTAAAATTCAACAACTAAGAAAAAATTTAAATTTTGAAATTACCGATAAAATATCAATTTCTTATCTATCCGATGAAATGGTTACCGAGGTAATGCAAGAATTTGAAGACTACATAAAGAAAGAAACGTTAGCAGAAGACATTCGTGTAGAAAAAGGACAAGAAATATATGATATCAATGGTCATGAAACGTCTTTAACGATTGTAAAAGTAAACCAATAATAAGAAAATAAAAATCTATAAATCTGTTTGGAATTTATAGATTTTTTTGTTCTTTTTTTTTACGATTATACTATAATAAAATAAGTAAAAAGGAAAGAGTTCTATTTTCCGTTTTCTTTTTGTATTTTATTTGACTTCACAATAAATTCAATGATATAATTTAAGTGGTAGATTGTATATAGAAGGTGTATATTTATGGATTTGACAAAAACAAACATTTGTGCTAGAATAAACGACAATTTCTGAAAGAGGGGGTAATAATATGTATGAAGAAAGAAAAACAAGATTTTCTATCCGTGATTTAATTTTACAAATTTTAATGATTTTACTATTTGTATTTCTTTTAATGTGGCTTTTCCCAACCAAAAGTCAATTAAAAAACATGAACTTTGAATGTTCTGGATCAAATAGTGACAATACACAATGTCAAAACCAAGAAGATAATAGTGTTCTTTATGATCGTATTTTCAATGAGAATGTAATCGCAATGAAGGATGCTGCAAAAAGTTATTATACAAATCCAAGACTACCACAAAAAGTAAATGATAAAGTATCTATGACACTTGGAGAAATGTTAGTGAAAAAGATCATTTTACCATTTACCGATAAAAATGGAGATGCTTGTGATGAAAATGCATCATTTGTTGAAATCACAAAAGCTTCCGAAGACGAGTATATTTTAAAGGTAAACTTAAAATGTGGTGACGAAGAAAATTATTTACTTGTATACATGGGATGCTACGATTATTGTACAACCGATGTTTGTGAAAAAAATAAAGAAGATGTAACAACACCAATTTTAAGACCAAGCAATCCTTCTGGTGGATCATCATCGAATAATACAACAAACAACAATACAACGAATAATAACACAACCAACAATGTAACGAATATTATTAATAATATTACCAATATTATTATTAACAATGGTTGCTGTTGTGAAACTTGCCCACCAACACCAACGACAACTCCAACAGTTACACCAACCGTAACACCAACGGTTACTCCGACGGTTACACCAACGACGACACCAACACCAACAACAACTCCAACCCCACCGGAAGACAATAAAAATTATATATGTGAATATATTAAGGTGGAAAACGGAAAATTCTCAGATTGGTCTGATTGGTCTGATTGGTCAACCAATGCTCAAGAATCTACGTTGTTAAAACAAGTAAAATCAAAAACATTACAAACAACGACAACAAAGAAAGTTCTAACTGGTTATAATGTAATTACTTATAATGATCCAAATAAACCAATTTATAAAACGGTTCAAGTTCAAACCGGAACAACAACGAAAAAAGTATGTAGTGCTTACTCAGAAAATACCGTATCTTCTGGTGGATCTTATAGTGATTGGAAAGAAGAAGGACTTGTAAAATTATATTCGATTCCACAAGGATCCGATACCGTAAGATGGGTTTATGTATCTCGTGGAATAGATAATTGTCCTGGATGTTCCGCACAAAATTATTATATGTATCGTAAATTTACAAGAACCTATACACCAGGATCATCAACAACAGAGAAAGTATGTATCAGTTATAAAACGGTATCAACTCCAGTTTATGAAGATCGAAAAGTTCTTGTTGGATATGGAACATCAGAAAGAAAAGAACCAATTTACAAAAATGTAAAAGCAACCGTTGATACAAAATATTATAGTTATCGAACAAGAAAAATTTTAAGTGGAAATAAACTTGTTAAATGGGATGTTTGCGATAATTCAAATTTAGTAAATCAAGGATATAGTAAATCAGGCGAAAAGAAAGAATTAAAATAGGAAAGGAGCTGGATAGTGTATGAAGGAAGTTTATAATCAAATTGAACAATACATTAGAGGAATATCACAATTAAATAAACCAACAAAAGAGGAAGAAGAACGTTATCGTGCTGCTTTAAAAAGAATGCTAGAAGGAATCGATGAAGAAAGAGCAAAAAAATACACCAAAGATTTCGAAAAAAGTTTAGAAGATGCAAAAAATAGAGCTTATCAAAAAGTCCAATTTGCATCTTCTCAAGCTTCCAATGAAGCTCTAAGAAAAAGAAAGAGAAGAGTTAGAGCAGTTTTAGGAAGTGCTGCAGGTCTTGCTACTTTTGGAGGAGTTGTAAGCGCTGTTACGAATTTTTTACAAAACAATTCCAATACTTTAGAATCGATTTCGATTGCTGATAATGAAACGCAAAATGCTGATGATTATTTACTTGTAAAAAATGATCAAGAAGAACAAAGAGAAGTAAGTACAGAAACAGAAACCGAGATGAATGGTTTAACCAAAGAACAAATTATTACAAATTACGATGCTTTTATTGATGATTCTGTTCTTTTAATGTACATGAATGAGCATGGAATTAATGTAAGTCCAGATTTAGTTGCTCATATGAAATTTATTGCAAACATTGATCAGTTAACCACGAAAGAGAAAAAATTATTAGCCTCTTCTAACTATGTATCTATCAATGACTGGTTTATTTTTACGAACCAATTAGCAGAAGATATGGCAACAGCAACGGAAGTTCCTTTTGATGCGAAAGACTTATTTAAAGATGAACAATCTATCAATGATTTAAATACGGTTATGAACTATTTTGTTTCTTTAAATAATCAATATGATGAAACAGTAAAACAGGAATTTCAAGAATTCGCAAGAAATTATGTTCAAAATATTGATAGCAAACAAAACAAAGCAGCTTCTGAATTGATTTTAAATATTTTTACACAAGCATTTACTTTAGGAACAAACTATTTAGTAGAAGATGATGTCTTAGATTTAGAAACCATTTTTGAAGGAAATGGATGTCTTCTTGCTAGTATTCGAAATGATTTAGAATCAAAATTAGAAATTGATCCAACGTTAGTAGAAAGAGAAGTTCCAGGATTGTTTGAAAAGGTTACAAGCACTAGTGATCTTATGAATGACCCTATTTTCTCTAGTATTTTAAAAGATGAAAATATGGCTTTGCAATTACGTTTTGTTGCAAATAGTAAGGATTTAACAAGCAAAGAAATTGCTTCTTTCGCAGATAACTTGAATTTAGAAGAAACCACAAAAAATTGGGAAACGATCTACAATGCTTTAAACGATGCTGTTTTAAATGGACAATTATATGATCCAAGCTTAATTTTCTTAGATGAAAATAAAGAGGATGCAGCAAACATTAGCAAGATGTATGAAATTTATAATAGTTATATCAATGCACAAACAGAAGAAGAAAAAAGCAAATACTTAGAAGAATGGAATAGTTTCTTCTATGAATATGCAACACAAATTGAAGGACGCTATGATAAAAATCCAGCTGCTACCGAAATGATTTGTAATTTCTTAGTAAAAGTACAAGAAAAAAATATTGGATTAACTTTAGATCGTAGTGATATTCATCCTGGAGAAATGGATAATGGAACAAAGAATTTAAGTAAAATCTTAATTGGAGATGGAACGTTAAAAAATTGTACCACCAATTATTCTACTCATATAGAAGATGGCGAAGTTGTTGCAGAGAGAACCTTTTATGAACAAGCTCATGATAGTGTAGTATCTAGAATCACTTCTTATACGATTGATGATGAAATCGATAAAAACAACGATTCTGCTGATAGTATTTATGCTCAAATTGTAAAAGAGTATGGAGAAGAAATGGTTGCAGAAGAAAATAATCGTTATGATGTTGTCATCGAAGAAATTAAAAGAAGAGTAAAAGAAGCAAATATAACATTTAAAGAAAATCCAACCATTGAAGATTTTTATCAAGGACGTGTTTTAGGTGGTATTGGAACCATTGGTGGTGAAGATACAAGATCAACTGGTGGAACAACCGCATCAAGTGTAGTTACTCCAGTAAATGTTCAAGAAGATACGACTGGAAATCGCGATCCAAATAAACCATTAATGACTGATGATGAAATTAAAGAAACCGAGAAAAAAGCAGAAGAGTCAAAAGGTAAAGTGGTAAAAGAAGAAACCGAACAATTACCAAAAGAAGAACAAAGTGAAGAAATCATTAAAGAAGAAGTAACACAAAAACCTTTAACAGATGAAGAAAAACAAGACAATGCAACGATCGGTAATAAAGAAGACGAAGAAGAATTAAATAAAAATAATGAACATTTCGAAAATGGAAATAACATTGATTATACGGAAGAATATATTATTGATGCGGCAGGAAATGTTTGGATTGATCGCGGAAATGGTTCTTATGATTTTGTTTGCGATGTCAATGGAAATAGTAAGCCTTCTGTGATCCCATCAGAGCCTGTTTACGAAGTATTTGATAATACAAAGAATTATTCATATGATGGAAAGTTCTATGGAACTTCTGATGGTACTTTAATGTTCATCTTGGATTCTGATGGTACAATGTTACCAATTCAAGAAAAAGATGGAAAACTTTATGTTCAAGATGATGATGGAACATACAAAGCTTTAGTTGATAGCAATGGAAATTATATCACGAACCCAGTCATTGAAGAATATCAACCATCAAATGAAAATCAAACAGAAGCACCATCAACCGATGATCCAAATAATGGACAGCCAGAAACTCCTAGTACCGGAGAATCTGAAACGAATGCACCAGAAACTCCAGGAAATGGAAATAATGAACAAAATAATGGAAACTTTGTTTATGATGGCGAAATTTATAACGATGTCGATGGTAATTTATATATTGAAAATGCAGATGGAATTTTTGTACAAGTTTATGAACAAGATGGAAAATTATATATTTATGATTCGAATGCTAATTTAGTTCCAGTGGTAAATTCAAAAGGAGAACACTTAACAAAACCAGATATTAATACACCAGAGACACCAGGTACCGGAGAATCCGAAACAAATACACCAGAAGCTCCAAGTAATGGAGATAATGAACAAAATAATGGAAACTTTGTTTATGATGGTGAAATTTATACGGATAAAGATGGAAACTTATATATTGTAAAAGCGGATGGAATTTGGGTACAAGTATATGAACAAGATGGTAAGTTATACATTTATAATGAAAATGCAGAATTGACATTAATTGTTAATTCCAATGGTGATTGTGTAACGAAAGTGTCTCAAGGTCCTTCATCAGATTCTTCTACGACTAATGAAGAAACTTATATTTATGATGGAAACATTCAAGAAATGGATGGCGCTTATTATATTTTAAATTCTGATAATTCTATGACACAAATAACAGAAATTGATGGAAAATTCTATTTTGATGATGGAAACGGAAATTTAAAAGCCATTGTAAATTCAAAAGGAGAAGATATTGAACCAGTTTCTACTGTTTATAGTGAAATTTTAAAAGCATATGTATTAGCTAGTGAAAAGGAAGCTTTAGAACAAGAATTCTTAGCAATGCAACAACAGTCTAACGTAGCTGCAGCTCAGCCTATGGTTGCTTCTATGGAAACACCACAATCAGAAACGGCTGCTACAGAAGCTGTAACTGAAGCTATGCAACCAGAAACAGCTGCTACAGAAGTTGTAACCGAAACAGTACAAACAGAAACGAACACACCAGAAGTTACAATGGAAGCACCTCAAACAGAGGCTCCACAAACGGAAGCTCCACAAACAGAAGCTCCACAAACAGAAGCTCCTAAAATAGAAGCTCCACAAACAGAAGCTCCACAAACGGAAGCTCCTCAAACAGAAGCTCCACAAACGGAAGCTCCACAAACAGAAGCTCCACAAACAGAAGCTCCTCAAACAGAAGCTCCACAAACAGAAAGAGAACAAACAAAAGCTGCTTTAGAAGAATTGAAAAAAGAGTTAGAAACGGTTAAAGAAACTGAGTCTACAAAGGTATTAACAAAATAAAGGGGCTGTCTCAAAATTAAGTGATTGATTTTGTATCAGTCTCTTTTTGTTTTGGAAAAGGAAATTTCTCTTCTTTTAAGTTCTGAGGAATATTCCAATAATTACTTTTTAATTTTTTTCCATTAAGTGTAGAAAAATATTTTCTTATATTTGACCCTAAACATATAAGCATAATTTCACAAGACACTTTTTCTAAACCACGTCTTCTAATTCTTGTATATTGCATATTTTGTTTAATTTGTCCAAAAGCTCCTTCTACTTGTATACTTCTATTTATTCTTATTTCTATTCCTTTAGGACTTTGTAAATTTTTTCTAGCTTCTTCTTTTAATAATTCATATTCTGGTATTAGTTCATATAATCTATAATCACAACTCTTGTTCTTTAAATTTCTCTTACAAATATAAGCATAATTACAAATATTACAACCTGTAAATTTGTAAAGTTTACTATTTTTATATCTCGGATGTCGAATACCTTCAAAGGATATTTCTTCTCCTATACATGTGTTAAGACAAATTACTCCGTCATCAAATGTATAAAAAAGTTGCGGTCTTTTTCCATCTGCTTCTCCACTCCATGTAAAGTGTTTAACATAATTTCCTATATTGTGTTTTTTCATATATTTATAATTATCATACATTCCATAGCCTGAATCTGCACATTCATTTTCTGGGTATTCATTATAATATTTATAATATAAATCATTCATCGGTATAAAAGTATAAAAGTCATCTCGATCTTGAAAGACACCATACATAGTTATTAGTCCACTTGATACCATTACTTGGATATTATATCCAGCATGAAAATCATG
>CALVWH010000070.1 GCA_944364705.1 uncultured Bacilli bacterium
GTATTTTTCTTTTTCATTCATTCTTAATTCAACCTTTCTCATTCATGTCACCTCGGTGACATATTATATATTAACTTGAGACATTTTCGAAAGTTAACACTTAAGACATTATCATAAATTAATCATAAATTTCGGAAAAATATAATTAAAATTGTTGACAATGTAAAAAAATGATGTTATACTTTAGTAGTAGTTTTGTTATGGGGAATTAGCTCAGCTGGCTAGAGCACCACGTTTGCACCGTGGGGGTCAAGGGTTCGAATCCCTTATTCTCCACCATAATTGAAAAAATCCCTTGAATTTCAAGGGTTTTTGTTTACAAAAAAAGCTTTAGGTACAAATTTTATCAATTAATTTAGGAATGTCATTTAATTTTTCTTCATAAAAGTGTGTATAAGTATTTAATGTTATCGAAATGTTTGAGTGACCTAAATACTTTGAAACAGTTAATATATCTGCTTTATTATTAATTAAGAAGGAAGCACAACTGTGCCTAAAATCGTGAATTCTTATTATTTTTACGTTAGCTTGTTTGCAATATTGATCTTTATGTTTGCAAATGGTTGTTTCACGAATCGGTTCTAAGTTTCCAACAACAAACCAATCATCTGAAAAACCAATAATTTTTTGTTGCTCCTTTTTTAGTGTTTTTAATGATTCTAAAAGCTTTTCTGTTAACGGTAATATTCTTTTACTACTTTTCGTTTTTGGTGTTGATATTGTCCATTTTTCACCTTTAATTTTGGTCGTTAAAGTTTTATTTATTGAAATTGTTCGTTTTTCAAAATCAACATCTTTCCAAGTCAAAGCTTGTAATTCACTTTGCCGTAATCAACAAAAGAAAAGTATATCAAAAAATGTTTTCCATTTTAAATCTTTTATAACACTTTGAAATTTTTGAAATTCTTCTAACGTGAAAAATTGCATTTCTTTTTTTTCAAAATTTTTATTATAAAACTTATCACAAATATCAGGTGATTTATTATCTAATCCGTACAAAGTATAAGCTGTTTTTATAAGTTGTTTAACCATGTTATGTATTTTATTTTTGTAAGTAACTGATAAATTAGCTTCGTTAAGCTTTTGCTTAAATTGCCGATATTGTGGAACTGTTAGTTCATTAATTTTTGTTTTTCCTAGATATTTTGAAATGTATCGATTGAGTTGTATGTCTTTACCTAACGTCTGTTTTTTTACCTTATCTTTTTTATTCTCAATATATTCTAAAAAAATATCATCAAAGGTAACTGAAAAGTTATTTTTTAATCCATTATTTTCGGTTATGAATTTTGCTTCTGCATTTTGTGCTTCTAATTTTGAATAATATTTTTTAGATTTTTTAGTTTTTATTGTTCCCAAAATGTCTCTATATTGACACTTATAATACCATTTTCTACCATCTTTGGTTGAATCATTACCTTTTATAAACTGGCATAAAACCACCTCCAATTATTGCTTTTTATTTTAAAAAAATGTATAATTGAAGTATCACAAAAAGACGTATCTTTTTATGGTACTTCTAATTGTGTTTGTTAAGTTTAGATAGTCTACTTTGGCGAGGGGACTATCTTTTTTTATTTAAACAAATCTTGCTATATGATTTAATCGTTGTATAATTATTTTCCTAAATTATTCCACCTATCTGTTAAATCTTGTTGGGTGTTAACAAGATCTTGATGATCTTGATTAAGACCATCTTTTTCTTCAGCTATTTTAGAAAATGCAAAATATAAGCCAATTCCTAAAGCTACAATTATTATAATTAATATTACAATAATCATTTTTTTGTCAATTAATATTTTCTTTCCATTTAGACTTCTCCTTTTTTTTCTTTTAATGTAAAAAAAGGATTTTTTAGCTTGTATCAAACACAGTATACCTCCTTTAAAAAAAGTAAGTACGGATACTGCTTGTACTTTTCACTTTATTGTTTCTTTTATTTGATTTTCACAAAAATTACGATATTGATTTGTATAATTATAATCTGCAAGATGATCAGCGTAAATATGTAAAAGTTCGTGCAAAAAAGCTTTCCGTTGTTGCTCAATTGATAGTTTATCGTTTATCAAAATTAATGTATCTTGATTTATTTGAGTAACAAACGCTCTTATCGATGATGGTAATTTATATAGTTTATAATATATGTTTGAAATTATTAGATTATACTCTGTTATTTCAAATAAAGACAAATCATTCATGATCATTGTAATCTTTCGTTATAATATCAATTAAATCAGCAATTTTTTGTGCATCTTCGTAAGTTAAATTTTTATGCTCATTTATTTTGTCAAACAAAATTTTAGCATTTTTATTTTCAAACATATTTTTTGACCATTGTTCTTGTTCCTCGTCAGTCATTGGCTCGTTTGATAAATTTCTTGAGTTAGAAAATGATGAATCATTTTCCTTCTGATTGTTCAAGTTCAGGTTAGAAACCAAGTCATTATTTTCAATAGATTTATCAATTGAAATTCCTAAGGCTTTACACATCTTAAGGACATTGCTTACGTTAGAATTATCGATTCCTCTTTTTAAAATACTGTCAATTGTTGTATATGGAATATCAATTTTCAGAGCAAATTGTCTAACAGAACCATATTTTTCTATAATTAAGTTTTTTATTTTTTCTTCTAATATTGGTTTCTCCTTTCCGTAATCGTTATAATATATAATTTACGAAAAATCAAATATTTTTTTGAAAAATCATTAAAAATATATTGACAATTTACGAAATTTCATATACAACGTGGATTAAGTTAAAAAAATAAAAAAATTTTTAACCTCCATATATGAAAAATCGTATATACGATAAGGAGGTGAATTAATGAATAATTTGAAAAAAATTTTAAAAGATGCAGGTATAACTCAACTAGATATTAGCAGAGAACTTAATATAAAATCATTAAGCACAGTTAATTTAAAATTAAATGGGAAAGCAGATTTTACTACTAGAGAAGCTAACAATTTAAAAAATTATATAAATAAAAAATTAAACAAAAATTATTCTTTAGAAGATTTGTTTTTATCATAAAAAGTAGGAGAGTAAATAATAATAGTATATATTTTTTAGACTAACACAATAAAAAAGTGTACCTTAATATCCAATTATTACTAACATAATTCATTATTATTTAATTACAAATAATTATGTTATAAAAAAACAATTGTGCTTTTTATCTTCACAATTGTAAATCACAAACTTGGTGGAGTCGATTGGTTTCTCACCAATTTCTGTTGAAAACAACTGTTTTAATACATATAACTACGACCCCATATAATCTTTTTTCGGAATGATTATAGCTAATGGGTCATCTTGGTGTTTACCAGAATATATTTGCGCTCTTTCTAACATAGTCGGTGTATACACCATTATAGCATTTGGCATACTATGTCGCAAAAAAGTACCAACAGTTGCTTCACCTGATGCAATTACACGAGAACGAGCAATTATCTGTTCTATTGACCACCCAAACAACTCATAAAATTTTTTACCTCTATCAATTATACGATTTAAAATAACATCGTCAACTGGCAAAGGATCTATAACAATTCCTTTATAACCAATAATATCCATCAACTCGGGATACTTTTCACTCAATAATGAAAATTTCATTCCCTCTGGTAGATACTTACAAAAATTTT
>CALVWH010000071.1 GCA_944364705.1 uncultured Bacilli bacterium
CATAATAATGCAGATTACATTGTAAATTATAATATTGGATATGGTCAAGATATGTTTGACATTATTTCTGTTTATGGTTTTCTATCACCAATTTCTTGGCTTATTGGTCTTACAAGTCGCAGTAATATTCCTAATTTTTTATCAATTTTATTTATGATTCGGATAATGCTCTTAGGATTTAGTTCTTTTTGGGTGATGAAGCGATTATTTAAAAAATGTCCTAAAATTTACCTTTATATTTTTAGTATTTTGTATGCTCTTAGTGGATATATTTTAGGATATTATACAAATTTTGTTTGGCTAGATAATATTATTTTATTTCCTTTTCTTTTCTATTTCCTGAAAAAAATGTTGGATGGAGGAAAAGGTTGGCCATTTATGGTTTTTATGGCAATTTCTTTGTCCTTATCCTTTTATATTAGCTATATGGAAATTTTATTTGTTTTGTTTTATTCTTTTTGTTACATACATTTTTATGTTCCAAAGAAGAATCGAAAAAAAATTGTCTTAAATTTAGCAATTCATATGATATTTTCTTTATTAATATCTATGGTATTTTGGTTTCCTGCTGTGATGCAAGTTTTTACTTCAAGTCGTGGAAATTATTTTTTTAAAACTAATGGTGCTACAGCTTTTTATACAAAATTAGTAACAGCAATCTTTTATGCATTACCGTTGTTAGGAAGCATCTTATTTTTTAAGACAAAAAAAATTTTAAAAAAAGATAAAATATTTACCATTTTACTCCTTTTATTTTTTGGTATTGGAATTTTTTTAGAGCCTATTAATGTTATGTGGCATACTGGAAGCTATGTTTCTTTTCCTTTTCGATATGGATTTCTTCTTGTTTGGTGTCTATTTTTACCTGCACTTTCTTTTTTTGAAATAGAAAAGAAACTATTATGGAAAGAATTTAAAGGATTATATTTTGTTTTTGCTCTGATTTTTATTTTAATGTTAGCAATCGCATTTAAATATATAGATATATCAAGCGAAATATTATTAGCTATGGGAATCGAAGATTTTAAATTTTTTAGTTTGTTTGTTTGTTTAATTTTTTTATTTTTGATTTTGTATTTTTTAACTTTATGTATTCAAAATAAAAAATTTCGTTATTTTATTTTATCTTTGCTTATTTTTTGTGAAGTTGCCGTTCAAGGCTATGCTTACCTTGGAGTAGATAAGGAAAAGATTGCTAAATTATATACTGGTGAGAGTATGTTTGATGCACAAGAAGTTTATACCTTTTTAGAAGATGAAGAAAATGAAATGGAACGGTATAAAAATTTAAAGAATGACCTAGTTGAAAATTATCCGTTAATTTTAAATAGACCATCGACCTCTTCTTGGCATATGGTTCAAAAAAGCCAATATCGTATACATTCAATGTTAGGTTATAATACAGAATTTACAAAACTAAATGATAATGGAGGAACTTTGTTGTCAGATCAAATCTTGGGAGTTCATAAATTTATCAGCGGAAATGAATTAGATTCAGCGATTTATCAGAAAATAAAAGGAAAAGAAAATTTATATCTTTATGAATTTAAAAATCAAATGGATTTTGGTTTTGTATATTCAAAAGAAAATAAAAAAGAAATGATTTCTAATGCGAATCCATTTGATTATCAAAATCAATTATATCAATCACTATTTTCAAAAGAAGATAATCTGATTGAAACAATTGATTTGGAAAATGTAAAAGATATGTATGAATCATCAGAAGATGAATTAATTCAATTTACTTTTTTTGTTCCTGAAAAAAGTAATCTTTACTTATATTTTCCACAATTTCAAGCGAATCTCTTTTATATAAAAGTTAATGATCAAATTTTAAATTTTCCGTCAATAAGTACTGAAAAAAATATGGTTTACACTTATCGAATGAAAAGTGGCTTAATTGATTTAGGAGTGCAAGAAGGTGAAGTTTCTATCGAAATGGTTTTAGCAAAAGATAATTATTTAATAAAACCAATCGTAGCATACATTCCTCTAGAAAAAATGAATTCCTTAATTAAGGAAAATCAAAATAAGGTAACGATAGAAAATACACATCACTCTTTAAAAATAAAAGCAACAGCAAATAAGGATCAATCTTTATTTCTTCCGATTAATTATCTAAATGGATATCAATGTCTTGTTAATGGAAAAGAAACGAAAATTGATTTAGTTTTTGATAATTTTGTTAGTATTGACTTAGAAGAAGGGGAAAATGAAATTGTTTTAACTTATACAACTCCTTATTTAAAACTATGTCTTTTATATAGCACGTTATCATTAATAATATATTTTATAGGATCTTTTATCTTTTCAAAAATACATTATAAAAATTCTTTATTAGATACTCTGATTTATCTTCTTTATCATTTGGTTTTCCTTAGCTTTTTCCTTTACATTTATATTATATGTTTCTTTCGAATATCTTAATTAATTAGCTATAAGATTTGTGGTGATTAGGTTGAGTAAAAAAATAAAACAAAATGTAAAACAATTTATAAAATTTGGAATTGTAGGTGTTTTTAATACTTGCAATTCCTTACTCATTTACTATCTTTTATTATTTTTTCATGTTCATTATATCGTATCCAATATTATTGCTTATTTTGCGAGTACTTTTTTAAGTTACTTTATTAATAAAAAATGGGTTTTCAAGAAAGATAAACAAACCAGTCGTGTTTTTCAATATTATGTTGTTTATATATCATCATTTGTCCTTAATAACTTATTATTAAGTTTTCAAGTCGAAATGTTAGGTATTTCTGATAAAATCGCTCCTTTGTTTGTATTAATTGTGACCGTACCATATAATTATCTGCTTAGTCGTTTTTGGGTATTTGGAAAAGAAAAAAAGAAGAAAAAAATGACACATACTTTTGTTGTATGTGCGTATAAAGAAAGTGAATTTTTAGAAGAAAATGTAAAGTCTTTAATAAATCAAACATTAAAAACAAACATTATTATGACAACTTCAACACCAAATAAACATATTGAAAAAATAGCGAAAAAATATCATATAAAATTATACGTGAAGAAAACAAAAAGTGATATTTGTGATGATTGGAATTTTGGATATAATTTAGCCAAAACAGATCTTGTTACGATTGCTCATCAAGATGATGTTTATGAACCAAATTACGCAGAGACCGTGATAAATTTATTCGAAAATTATCCGGATGCAACGATTTCCTATAGTGACTATTATGCTTTAAAACATGGTCAAAAAACAAGTGATCGAAATAGTAAAATTAAAAAAATATTAAAGTTTCCATTACGAAGTCGTTTTCTAGCAAAATTTCGTTTCTTTAAAGTATCTTCTCTAGCTTTTGGGAATTCAATTAATTGTCCATCGGTAACCTATCATAAAAAAAAGATTGGGGAAAATGTATTTACTTCAAAACTAAAATTTGGACTAGATTGGGATACCTTTTTAAAGCTAGCAAGACAAAAAGGAAGATTCCTTTATATACCAAAACCATTAATTTCGTATCGAATTCATGAAGAAGCAACCACGAAACAATTTATTTTAGATCATCGAAGAGTAACCGAAGATAAAATCATGTTTGATAAAGTTTGGCCACATTGGATAACGAATTTGATTATGAAATTTTATGTTAAATCCTACGATACTTACGAGGAGGAAAAGTAAATGAAAGATATTTTATATATTGTAGTTCCTTGTTACAATGAAGAAGAGGTACTTCCAGAAACGACAAAAAGATTAAAAGAAAAATTAAATTCTTTAATAAAAAAGAAAGAAATTAGTGAAAAAAGTAAAGTGATGTATGTAAATGATGGATCAAAAGATAATACTTGGAATTTAATAAAAGAGATTCATGAAAAAGAACCATTATTTACAGGGATTTCTTTATCACGAAATCGTGGACATCAAAATGCTTTGGTAGCAGGATTATTGACTGCAAAAGAATATGCTGATGTTGTTATTAGCATGGATGCAGATTTGCAAGATGATATTAATGCAATTGATGAAATGATCGAAAAATATAAAGAAGGCAAACAAATTGTTTACGGTGTGCGAAGTTCAAGAAAAAAAGACACATGGTTTAAAAAAACAACAGCAGAAGGTTTTTATAAGTTTATGAAATTTATGGGAGTCGATATTGTTTATAATCATGCAGACTATCGATTAACAAGTAAAAAAATATTAGATCAATTTCAAAACTATAAAGAAGTAAATTTATTTTTAAGAGGAATTTTCCCGCTGATTGGGTATCCGTCGGATATTGTTTATTATGAAAGATCAGAACGTTTTGCCGGAAAATCAAAATATCCATTAAAAAAAATGCTTAGCTTTGCTTTTGACGGAATTACATCTTTTAGTGTGAAACCGATTCGTTTTATTTCTTCTATTGGACTTATTTTTTCTATTCTTAGTTTTTTATTTCTTCTTTATATATTAATATCAAAACTTACGGGAGCTATCGTTATTAGTGGATGGACTTCCACTGTAGCACTTATTAGTTTTTTTGGAAGTTTTCAGATTTTATGTATTGGATTAATCGGAGAATATATATCAAAAATATATTTAGAAGTAAAAGAAAGACCAAGATTCATTATTTCTGAAAATTTAGAAGAAAATAGAAAGGAAAGAATTTAACTTTATTAAATTCATGAAGCATA
>CALVWH010000072.1 GCA_944364705.1 uncultured Bacilli bacterium
GGAACGTATACTTATGTTTTAAAAATAAAAAAGAAGGTATGTAGAATGGAAATTTTTGAAGTTTTAAATGTAATCTTAGATGCAATCGATCAGTTTTTGTATCACCAAGCATTTCATAAAAAGAAGCCATTAAAAAAGAGAATACCTTACCTGATCCTTTACTTTACTATTTTATTTTTTATTCTTTTTGGTCTTTTCTTTTTAACTTTTCTTCTTGTGAGAGAAAAACAAATTTTTCTTTGTATTTTATGTGTTATTTTTTTTCTTATTATTTTTATGCTTTTTCTTTCTCCATTTTTTGATCGAAAAAAATAAAGGAATCGATAATACGGAAATAAAACTTCAAAATGGGGAAATTCTAATGAAATTACAATTCCTAGTATCTTTCTAAAAACAAAGGATAAAGTTGAATGTTATTTCAATCCGAAAAAAAACATTTAACTTTAGAAGAAAAAATTGAAATGTTTGAAAAATTATCGGATAATGAAAAACAAAATATTTGATTAAATAAACTATGGAATATAAAAAAGTTAAAAGTGCGGGGGAACATATTAGAAGTGTTAACTTTCGGAAACGATCATTTGCTTAAAAAATATAAGAGAATGAATTAGAAGAAATCATAGATATTGTTAATAGAAATTTCGTATGTCAAAAAAGGGCAGACACATATTTGCCCAATTCATACTCATGTAATTCAAAGAGACATTTATAATCATACGTATACACCACAATATACAACCTCACAAGAAAATCAAGTTGTTAACAACGATTGTGGTGGATGCTCAGGGTTTGCAAATAATTAAAAAAAGAGAAAGGAATTCCTCTTTTTTTTATGGAATGTAAATAGTGGAGGGAAATATATGAAAAAAATAATTGGTATCCTTTGTTTTTTTCTTCTTTGCTTTCCACTATCTTCGAAAGCAGAAGTAAGAATTGAAAAACAATGGACAGGAATTGAAAACACAAAAACAAATCCAAATGGTAAAACGGTAACGGCTCCCGTTTATCAATTATTTGCTAATGGAGAAGTTGCTTTTTGTGTTCAACCAGGGGTGGTTATTGGTGATCAAGGCTACGAAGCAAGCGAAGATTTTTCACAAATTCTTGATGATTATGGAAAACGATATTTATCTTTAATTACTTATTATGGATATGAACTACATCCAACTTTAGAAAATTATTTGGCTACTCAGCAAATCATTTGGGAATACCTAGGATCTACGAATGTTACCTTTCATAAAATCGATACCAAAGAAACAATCGATGTAAGTGCTTTAAAAGAACAAATCTTAAAAAGTGCAGGAATGCACGATAGTTTACCAGGCTTTGCTGGACAAACCTATTATTTAAAAGTTGGAGAAACCATGACTTTTTATAACATTTCCGATGGGTATCAAGTGGATGGTTATCCAATCATTAATCATTCTGTTAGTGTGACTTCAAACAAAGAAGAAAAAATTCGTCTTCATTTTAAACATAAAGCAGTTCCCGGAGCAACGTTATTATATCAAAATGGATCTACCCAAAGTATGGCTGTTTTTCATTTACAAGATATCGATAAGAAAGAATGTTTTGTAGACTTAATTTTCGAAGAAAAAAAAGGAACTTTAAAAATCTATAAAAAGGGAGAAGTTCTTTCCGATTTCAAAGATGAAACTTTTATTTATGAATTAGAAGGATTATCCAATGTATCTTTTGAAGTATATGCAAAAGAAGATATTCTTTTAAAAGATGGAACTATTAAATATAAAAAAGATGAAAAAATTGATACCATTGAAATTAAGAACGGTTTTGGACAATCTTCTCCTTTATATTATGGAAGATATTATTTAAAAGAAATACAAACCGAAGAAGACTTTTATCTTGGAAAAAAAATATATTCTTTTGAAGTTCGGCAAGAAGAAGTTTCATTAGAATTAGAAAATCAAAGAAAAACACATGAATTACTTCTTAAGAAAGTAGGTCCAGTTTTTGATCATATAAACGAACAGAATATTGGAGTTTATGAAATACAAGCATTAAGTGGATCTGTTTACGAACTATACGCAAACCAAAATTTTTATAATTATCATGGACAATTATTAGTAGAAAAAGATCAAAAAATTAAAGAAATTTCTATTCCAAAAGAAGGCTATTCTTTTGTGAACTTACCAACAGGAAAATACTATTTATTAGAAAAACAAGCACCGGAAGGATATCAGCAAAATACCAATAAAATAGAATTTGAAATTAAAGAAGAAAAAACAGAAATTACTTTAGAAGATGATCTTTTTAAAGGAGACCTTAAAATCATAAAAAAAGGAAGTGATCAGAAACTTTTAGAAGGCGTTGTTTTTGAACTTTATAAAGAAGATGGTATGTTATTAAAAACAATATCTACCAATGAATATGGAGAAATTATTTTTAAAGATTTACCATATGGAACGTATTACTTAAAAGAAATACAAGGAAAAAATGGATATCATACGGTAACCACTCCTTTTTCCATTAAAATCGAACAATCAGAAACAACCAAAGAAATTATTAACGAAAAATATAAAATGCCAAAAACAAGTAATATTCATAAAACAAATCAAGCGATGATCTTTCTTTTTGGAATGTTTGGACTAACCTTTTATGTTGCACAAAAAAAGATGTAGAAGGTTATTCTTTCTTTTTTCTCTTTGTTTCCTTTTTAGTTTGACGATTTATAGTCAAAAATTAATAAAAAATAAAGATTATTTTGTTTCTTATCAACATGATAGTGGTACCGAGGAGTATACCAAAAATGCTTATTTAATGTTTGAAGATGGAAAACATAAAAATTATATAAAAGAGGATGTTAACTCTTCGACACTCGATCAAAATTATGTGGGAATTTGGAATGAAAATAAGAATCTAAAAGAAGTTCATAATCTTGTACTAGCAGGACATAATATTTTTAGTGTTTTTCATTATTTACATCAAGTTGACATTGGGCAAAAGTTTTATGTATTTTATAAATTTGATCGATTAAAATATCAAGTAATCGAAAAAAAAATCATTCAAATTGATGATTTTCAGGATTTGATAGAAACTGAAGATTTTCGTTTAACTTTGATAACTTGTACAGGAAATCCCAATACACGTTTGCTTGTAATTGCAAAAAGATTATAAAGCTTTTTTAATTGTCGTTAAAATATACTCTTGATGTTCTTGATCACTTGCATTCCATAAAATTTCAAAAAAAACACCAAGACCTGGAAGTGTAACTTCTTCTTTTTTATTAATACTATCTACAATGGAATCACGAATACTTTGAATCGAATCTTCTTTAAAATTACTTTTAATATATTCTCTTATATTCATAAAAATTTTCCTTTCAATAATATTATGAAAAAAATTATAGAAAGTATACAAAGAAAATAGAAATATGATATAATGAAAATAGGAGGTAGAAAAATATGGTATGGATTATTATAGGAGTCATTGTTCTTTTACTATTAATTTTTGTTATAGTTACTTATAATAAACTTGTTGTTTTAAGAAATCGAGTAAAAGATCAATGGTCACAAATCGAAGTAGTTTTAAAAAGAAGGGCAGATTTGATTCCAAATCTAGTAGAAACCGTAAAAGGATATGCAAAGCACGAACAAGATACATTATCGCAAGTTATTGAAGCTAGAAATCAATCGATTTCTGCCAAAACACCACAAGAAGAAATGCAAGCTAGTCAACAATTGACAAGTGCATTGGGTAGATTATTTGCGGTTGCAGAAGCGTATCCAGATTTAAAAGCCAATCAAAATTTTATGGATTTACAAAATAATTTAAAAGAAACTGAAGATAAAATTACTTATGCAAGACAATTTTATAATGATGCAGTATTATTATATAAAAATAAGATAGAGCTTTTTCCTTCAAATATTATTGCTGGATTATTTCGTTTTAAACCAGAAATGTTTTTTGAAGCAGACGAAAAAGATAAAGAAGTGCCACAAGTTAAATTTTAGACCATTTTGGTCTTTTTTCTAAAGGAGTGTATATGAAAAAGATAAAATATCTATTTTTTCTTCTTATCTTATGCTTTCCTTTTTTTGTGAAAGCAGAAGGAATTATTGACTATAAAATTGATGCAACGCTTCTTGAAAATGGAGATTTAGAAATACAAGAATATTTTTACTTAAGTGGAAAATATAATGGTTTTGAGAGAATTATCAATTATAAAAATAGCTTTTTACCTGAGTTTGATTCGAATAAATTTTGGTATGAAGGAAGTGCTTTACATAATGGGAGTGGAATTGAGCTAAAAGAAATTAAAGGTGTTCCAATTGATGAATCTTTTGATTTTACAAAAATAAAGGGAGATCTTTTTTCTAAAGTAAAGAAAGCATCAAAAGGAGATTATGGTGTTTATACAGAAGAAAAAACAGAAGATGGAGTAGTTTATCAAATTTATAATCCAGGAAAAAAAGATAAAGCATTTTATTTACATTATCTTGTAAAAGATGTTGGAATTGTTCATCAAGATGTTGGAGAAATTGGATGGAATTTGATTGGAAATGAATTATCTGAGCCAATTGAAAACTTTACAGCAACGATTCATTTTCCAGGAAACACAGGAACTCTTCGTGGGTGGGCCCATGGTCCTTTATACGGAGAAGTAAGAATCGTATCAAACGAAGAGCTCAAAGTAACCGTCGAAAATTTAGATGCATACAATGCTATCGACGTACGGGCTACTTTTGATCCTAACATTATTAGCAATGCTAAGAAAAGAACAAACGTAGACGTTTTAAATCAAATATTAATATATGAAAATCAAGTTGCTGCCGATGCAAATGAACAAAGAGAATTAGCGTTCAAAAAATCAATAGAAAAAGCAGAGGCTGCTTTGACTACGGTAGAGACATCGTTAAAAGGAAGTGATTTAAAAGTTGCTAGAAATCGAATTCGGCTACTTCCTGATGGAATAGAAAAAGTCAATCTTTTAAAGAGATTACAAAAAGTAGAAAAAAAAGTGAAACAAAAAGAAGAAAATCTTTTACATTGGCAAGTTCCTAGTTCTATTTTGTTGGTTGTTTTTTTACTTGTTTGGAGTTTTTATGTATATAAAAATTATGATAAAGAATATAAAAGTAATTTTAAAGAAAAATACTTTCGTGACTTTCCAAGCAATTTATCTCCAGCGATGGTTGGATATTTGATTCGAAAAAAAATTGGAACGGAAGAATTATCCGCTTCTATTTTGGATTTGATTGAAAAAAAGAAAATTGTGTATGAAACACTTTCAAAAGAAGATAAAGATTATTTGTTAAAGAAAAATTGTCCAATGGAAGAATTAAACGAAAACGATAAACTTTTAATTGATTTGTTATTTGGCATTCAAGATCAAATAACATTAAAAGCAATTAAAGCAAATGCAGATATGTTTTATGATGATTTTTTAGAAAAATATCAAGCTTGGATTGCCTCGCTTACCAAAGAAGGGAAAAATCATCATTTCTTTGAAAAAATATTTAAAATCAAAAGGACAAATGTTCTCCTATGTGTTTTATTGATTCTTTGCTATGGATATTTGTTCTTCTGTCAAGTTGATTTTGTATTTTATTTGACTTGGTGTTTACTTCCACTTGGTGGACTCCTTTTATCCTTTGGATATCTTATTTATACGTTTTGTTTTGAAAAGAGAACCAAAGAAGCAAATGAAGAGTACCATCAATGGATGGCATTAAAACAATTTATGAAGGATTTTAGTCAAATGGATAAAAGAGATTTACCACAAATTGAACTATGGGAAAAATATTTAGTTTATGCCGTTGTACTAAATTGTGCAGATCAATTGGCAAAAGATATGGAAATTCAAGTACAAAGTATTTCTCCTGAATTTTCTTATTACGATTATCGTACCTTTTTATTTTTTAGTTCGATGAGTCAAAGTTTGAACACTTTGATGGAAGCCTCTATTCAAGTTGCAACGAATGCGAGAGCGATTGCTAATTCTTCAAGTAGTTCTGGATCTGGCTTCGGTGGAGGATTTTCTTCCGGAGGAGGATCTTTTGGTGGAGGTGGCGGAGGAGGTCGCTTCTAAAAAAAAACGCAATGCGTTTTTTTATTTTGTAATTTCAATAAAATAAGGAGCTTCCGGATTTTCCGTATTATGAAACTCTTTTACTTGATGGTTTCTTAAAGTCGTAATCCATTCTTTTATTGCCTTACTTTCTTTTGCACCTTCTTCGTGACCAGGATAGACCGTAATTAAAAGAGCTCCTTTGGCATTTAATAAATCTAGGCTATCTTTTAAAGCTTGCAAAGTAGAAGAAACTTTGGTTGTAATTTCTTTTTTTCCTTTTGGAAGATAACCTAAATTAAAAACAATAAGAGATATTTTTCCTATATAATCTTTTAATGTTTCTTTCATATAAAGATGAGAACAACAAAATAATTGGTAATTATGATAACCTTGTAATCTTTTTTCTGTTTGATCAATCGCTTGTTTTTGAATATCAAAACCAAAAACTTTTCCTTCCGATGCTTTCTTACATAAATATAAAGTATCTTTTCCATTTCCTACGGTAGCATCAATGACAATATCTTTTGGTTTTATGTAATAATCCATGGATCTTCTGACATAATTTAAAATGCTTGAACAAAATCCTTGATAAGTATCTCTTTTTTTTAACGCTTTATCAATTGCATTTAAAATATTAAATTTTTTTAATAACCATGTAGGTTTGATTAATTCTTTTGGATCTGGATCTCCTGTGATTCTATGAATGACGATATCTTTTCTTAAATGTTCAATTTGATGAACGACAATTCGAATATAATCGTCAAAGGTTAAAATAGGGAATTTTTTTTGTTGATAAAATTTTTCTAAAGCTGTATTTTTTAAAATATGTAACATATGAATTTTAATTCCCCAAATTGGTAAAGTATTTAAATGTTCAATCGTCTTTATCATCATTTCTTCCGTTTCATAAGGAAGACCATTAATAATATGAGCAGTAACTTTGATATTTCGCTCATGTAATTTTTTTACCATATGGTCAAAACATTCTAACGTATGACAACGATTAATTAATTTGGATGTACTTTCGTGAATGGTTTGCAAACCAAGTTCTACCGTTAAGAATGTTTTTTTGTTTAGCTCTGTTAAATAATCTAAACATTCTTCACTAATCGCATCACATCTTGTTGCAATGCTAATACCGACAACATCTTTTATTTTTAAAACACATTCATATTTTTCTTTTAAAATTTTTACTGGAGCATAAGTGTTGGTATGTGCTTGAAAGTAAGCAATATATTTTGCATTCTTCCATTTTCTATCCATTTTCTCCTTAATATCGTAAAATTGTTTTTCTAAAGAATCTTCTTTGTTCCCTGCAAAATCACCGCTCCCCTTTTTAGAACAATAAATACATCCAGAATATCCAACTGTTCCATCAATATTTGGACAAGAAAAACCGGCATCTAAACTAATCTTACTAATTTTACAATGAAATTTTTGTTTGTAAAAATAATCAACTGTATAATATCGTTTATTTTGATTTGAATAAATAAAATGGTTCAAATTGATCACTTCCGAACTTATTATAACATTTTTCCTGAAAAAATATGAAAAAATGATGAAAAAATACAATATTTATTTACTATTTCAAAGAAAAAATGATATAATGATGGT